>JAKMEV010000260.1:0-31851 GCA_022425785.1 Akkermansiaceae bacterium
GCGCATTTCGGCAGTGATCCCATTGCTTCCGAATGAGTTGGCCAGACAGCCGAAACTTGAGAAGGCGATTGTGGATCATAAGAACTTTGTCATTCGAAAAGACAAGGAGGCGATAGGCTTGAACTCTCGTCTCACCGCGATGCTGACCATTCTCACCGAGGCCGAGAAGTTCAATCAGGTCGTGACACCCTTCAGTGGAAAGTCCGCCGAGACCGGGGGGCAAAAGATTCTCCTCGATGGAATCTACTTCGGACTCGCGATGGGCTTTGCCGCTAATGAATACGGAACAATTGCCTTTCGCCTCGTTCCAGGATCCGAGGGTTGGGTGGAAGAAGAACTCACCGATTCCGAGGTGATCGAGGATGTGCGGGAGTTGATTGATGTTGGAAACGCTTCCGGGGAAACCCGCTTGGTGAGTGTCCCTCTCGAAATTGCGGAGTAATTTTTTTTCAGTATCTAGATGAAAGGTAAGTATTTATTTCTGGCGCTGATCGGAACGAGTTTCGGCCAGACAGCTCAGGAAAAAGCGGAATTGGACCTCAAGCTTGCGCAGCAGCAGTTACAAAGCCTGGAGTCTGAAATAATCAGGGAAGAACGTCAGTTGGTCCAGGCTGTCGAGTCGATCGATGACCAGGTCATCGCCCAGCATAAGTCGCTCACCAAATTGTTGCGTGATGAAGATAATGTTATTGGGCGTCAGCGCGAACTCGACAATGAACTGGCGCGACGGAAAGGTGAATTTGAATACACTCTCTCGAGTTTGCGAAGCTACGGAGCGAGTGTAAAAAACCGCATCAATCCTGCGGAGAAGCAGGGCTTTGGTGCGAAAATCGAAGAAAAGCGCAAGATGGCTGATGCCTCGGGTGATGACTTGATCGGAGAGATCCGGAACAGATTGTTGATTCTAGGAATGTCCGCTGAGCGATTGGTCGATGCCTCCGGGGGACAACGATTTTCCGGAAGCGCGGTGGGGAAAGGCAACGTCATCAAAGAAGGCCAGTTTGCTTTGGCGGGACCTTTGGGATACTTCGCCGCTGACGATGGTTCGTTGGCCGGATTCACGGCCTTCTCGGCTGAGGGAATTGATTTTCCGTCGATTGCTTCGGTTGACGACGGAGTTGAAGCGATCACCCAATTAACGAAATCGGGAAGTGCGTTGGTGCCCGTGGATGCATCGATGGGCAAAGCGATTCAAGTCGAGCGAACCAAGAAATCAGTGGGTGACTACGTGAAGGGTGGCGGACTTGTGGGATACGGTATCATGGGCCTCGGCCTCGTTGCTCTGTTGATCGCGCTCTTCAAGTTTCTCGAGGTTAGCCGCTTTCCAATTCCAAGCCGCAAGGAGATCAACCTTATCCTTGATGACCTTCTGAGTCATCGCACTGAAGATGCCCAAGGCAAGGCCAGTGATCTGAAAGGACTCGGCGGTGAGATGGTGGGAACCGGGGTCCAGTATTTCTGTGACAAGCGACGCATTCTTGAAGATGCGCTCTTGGAGAAGCTTGGTTCAATTCAACCGCGTCTTGAGCGCTTTCTCCCATTCCTAGCCTTGGTCGCGGCAGCCGCGCCAATGATGGGCCTCTTAGGAACGGTGTTGGGTATTATGAAAACCTTCGCGATGATGTCTGCGGTAGGAACGGGTGATTCCAAAGCCTTCTCAGCTGGGATTAGTGAGGCACTGATCACCACGGCGATGGGACTTATCGTGGCTATTCCCGTTATTGTTGTTCACGGAATGCTGAAGAGCTTTGCCAAAGCCAAATTCGGTCAGGCCGAGGGGGTTGCCTTGGCTCTTTTGAATGGCACCACTGAAATCGACGCCGCTCCGGATGAAGATTCATCCGACGAAGTGGACGATGTCGATGAAACTGATCTGGTCACTGCCTAAACCATGATCACGCTGGCCAATCTTCAAGAAGTCGTCGACATCTTCACTGATGGAGGCACGGTGATGGCGGCCTTGGCCATCGTGGCATTCCTGCTTTACACGACGGCTACGTCGTCCCTCTATTTTGTCACGCGGGGAAACCTCAATAGTCGACAAAAAGCGGAATGGCCCCGTTGGATTGAAGATCCGGATGATGCCGATGGCCGGGTCGGTGAAATCATTCGTTACGCGGTACATGGAAAGCGGGTGTCCATTAAGCGGGTGCAAAGGCGTTTTGATGAAGTGCGTGAAATTTTAATCCGTTCGATTGATCGTCGCTTGATCATCATTACGACCTTGATTGCAGCGGCTCCCATGACGGGGCTTTTGGGAACCGTGGGAGGAATGCTCGACATGTTTGATGGCCTCGCAGCCGGAGGAGGAAAGCAGAGTATGGCCATGATTGCCTCGGGCATGAAGGAAGCCTTGTTCACGACTCTTACCGGTTTGGTGATAGCCTTACCGGGAATGTTTATGGCGCTGATCGTTCGTGAACGACGGAACAAGATCGATAGCACTTTGGCGCAGTTGCAGAGTTCGATCGTTACAACAAAGTTTAGAAACGTATGAGCCTGAAGAGACGAAATAGCGGATCGTTTTCTGTGGACGATGACGCCAAGCCGGATCTCTCACCGATGATCGACTGTGTTTTCATTCTGCTGATTTTCTTTATCGTGACGACGGTGTTTCAAAAGCCCCCCGGAGTTGAAGTGAACCGGCCGGAAGCCAGGTTGGGATCGGTGCTCGAAAAGAACTCCATTCTTCTCGCGGTGACTGCCGAGAGCAAGGTCTTCTATGGCGGTCAAGAGGTCGGTGTGGGAGGAATTCAAAATGTGGTGAGGCCTCAATTGTTGGAGGACGACGAGATGCCGGTGATTATTCAAGCGGACGCCAATGCCTTGCGCGGGGTGGTGTCGGATGTGGAAAAGCAATGCCTCGAAGCCGGGGTACGACAGAACAAGGTGACTTTGGCGACTCGTTGATTATGGCTTTGGGAGAGAATAGATTTGAGATCGATGACAGTGATCCGGAACCGGATTTGTCGCCGATGATTGACTGTGTTTTCATCTTGCTGATCTTCTTCATCGTGACGGCGACTTTTGTTGAGGAAGATGGCTTCCAGGTGAATCGCCCGGAAGATTCGGCAGCGGCTCAGGCGAACGACAATCAGACTTTGGTTCTGGTGGTGAATAAGGACAGCGGGGTCGAGCATGATGGGCGGACCGTTACCTTGGAGGCGATTCCGGGGATTGTGCAAAGTCAGCTTCAGGCTGAGGAAAAAAGTCCCATCATTATCCAGAGTGATCCCAAGTCGAGACACGGAGTGACGATGCAGGTTCAGAATGCTTGTCTCGAAGGAGGAGCGAAGCCGACGAAGATTACCCTGACTGATTCATGAAGCCTCGTCATGTTTACCGGCCGCCCCGGAAGAATCGCTTTCTCAGTACCGCGATCATCTTTTCAGGAGGGTTGATTTTCACCTTTCTGGTCTTCTACTTGATTCCCTTGATGCAGAAATTGGAACAGGGAATGGAGGAGGAAGAGCAGGATTTGGTGGCGAATATTACCGTGGCTCCAGAGGATGAGTATGTCGCTCCCGAGGAAGAACCAGAGCCTGAGGAAGAGCCGGAGCCAGAGCCTGAGATGGTTGAAGAGGATGATATTTCGATCGACCCTATTGATCTCCCGGACCTGGGAGCAGGCAGGGGAGGAAAAGTAATGTTGGATATCACACCGAGTGCGGCCCTAGCTGGTGGTGGCGATGACTTTTCTTCCGGCGAAGTGGATGCCGAACCGACACCGAGTTCGACCTTTGATCCTTCTGTTCCAAATTCCGTGAAAAAGATTCTTTCGAAGCGCGGATCAGCCCAAGTGATCGTAGCCGGATTGGTGAGTGAGAAGGGAGTGGTGGTGGATACTTCGATTGCGAAGTCATCCGGAATTCCCGCGCTGGATCAATCGGCGATGAAGGCCTTGCGTCGATGGAAATTCAAACCAGCGATTAAAGGCGGGAGAAAAGCGAAGGCGAAGATTAACCAGCCTTTTAATTTTCGCGTGAAGTAGATTGAATCGTGACGTATTTGTCACGATTCACAGGAGAATAAATCTGGGCCAATGGGCCTATAACACGAGAATTGTCGTATGTTCCGCTTATCACTTATTCTCTTCCCAGCTCTTGGCGTTAGTTTTTCGATTGCTGAACCGATCAAACTTTCGGCTTCTCTGTTCAAAAGCCCCGAATTTAAGGAGCGTTTTGTCGGAAGTTACGGCTTTTTGCCTCAAGTCGAACCGAAAGTGGATCGTGAAGAGGCGCAGGTGATTGCGGAACTGAGTGAGTTGCTTTCTTCGTCGAGGTTTAGGGAAGCCGAAGTGCGCCTTTTGGATTTCATTAAGGAGCGGAAGAATCCCATCGACCCTGAGAAAGAATCGAAAGATGTCTCGGCGGCGCTGATTTTCACTCTGGGAAATCTTTACTTTCAAAACGATCAAGTGGCGGATGCAGAGAAGGCCTATTTAATAGCGATTAAGCGGCACCCGGCATTTCGACGGGCCCATAAGAATTTGGCCCTGCTTTATGCTACGAAGGATAAGATCGAGCAGGCCAAACCCCACTTGATGAAGGCTATTGATCTGGGGGAGTCTGATCATCGAACCTTTGGTCTTTTGGGGTATGCTTTGCTGAAGGAGGAGAAGTTTTTGGCGGCGGAGGCGGCATATCGTCAGGCCTATCTTCTGAAGCCCGATGAAAAGGATTGGAAGTTGGGCTTGGCACAAACTTTGTTAGCTAAGGAAGATTGGCCACAAGCAGCAGCGATGTTGCAGACCTTGATCGATGAAAGTCCTGAAAATGCGCTTTTGTGGCAGCAACAGGCCAACTGCTTCATTCAAAATGGTGAAGTTCCTCGCGCGGCTGAAAACTACGAAGTGCTCAGGCTGAAGGGTTTGGCGGACGAAACGGCTCTGAATCAACTGGGTGACATCTATGCGAACCAAGATCAACCTCTTCTCGCTCTAGGTGCCTATCTAAGCGCGATGAAGAAGTCGGAGACGATCAATGTCGCACGGACTTTGAAAGCGGCCAAGTATCTCTTGCAGTTGGAGGCTCCACGCGAGGCCGAGACCCTGATCGATGAGCTTGACGATCGAGGAGGAGATTCAATGACCGATGAGCAGCAGGTCGAGACTCTACTTGTGAAGAGCGACATTGCGAAAACATACGAAGCTCTGGGAGTTGCCAGTGACTTTTTGGCCAAAGCTCTGTTACTGCGTCCAGCAAATGGTGGCGCCAGAGTGAAGCTGGGGGAATTATTTGCCGAAAGGGCCGCGCTTGCGGATAAGCCCGAAGTTGCCGCAGACCTCAAACAGCAGGCCAGAGTGAACTTTACTTTGGCGGTGGATCATACGGATGCCAAAATGGCTTTTCAGGCGAATCTTCGTTTTGCCCAGTTGTTGGTGAAGGACGGTCAGTATCTCAAAGCCTTGCCTCGACTGGAACAGGCAGTGAGATTGAAAACCGGTTCCAAGCAATCGATCGAGCAATATTTACGGCGGGTCCAACGGGCTGCGGAACGCGAAAAGGCGAAGAATGAGCGGATTGAATTGGATCGGGCCGAGAAGAGAGAGGCTGCTGAGAAAGCGGTGCAGGAAGCAGAGAGGGGGCAATGAAAAAGCTGATTGTTATTTCGGTGCTGGGAGGTGCCTTGCTTCCAGCGAATGAAGCATTGGATCTTCTTGATTCCGAGCTGCCAGGACCTCGCCAGGTTTATTTGGATTCCGCTGATCCTCCCAAAGCTGCTCAAGTCCAGGCCAAGAAGAAAACTGTTCCCCCGGATCGTGCCCTGCCAGAGCGTTGGAATATTGAAACGCCCTCTCTCGTGACTTTCGGCGATTCGTTGACGACTCGAATCGCTCCGCGCGGGGTGTTCGAATACCAGTATCAGGATCAACGAGTAGCCAGGGGTGCTAAATTGAGTCGAGCGAGATTGGGTGTTGAACTCGAGACCTATTACGGGATCGAATTGACTGCCGATGTCTTGTTGTCAAGTGATGGCGACTACGAAGGATGGGATACCTTGCAGGTGAGAGTTCCGCTCTCTGAAGATATCGATCTTTCGTTTGGAAAATTTCCTCCTCAATTTGGAACCGAATATACGCAGGATCCGTCAGCCCGATGGTTCCCAACATTGTCGCCACTCCTGGCACAGGTTGCTCCGGCGAGTAGTCTGGGAATGGTCGCTGAAGGTGATCGGGGAGGATTTGAATGGAAGGGTGGTTGGTTCAGTGGTGATGCCAGGAGGGATATCCCGGGGATTGCTGGGGATGGCTATTTGTATGTCAGTGTCGCTTCGAGTTTTAATGGAAGTGGTGGCGAGGAAATCGTGACGCCTAGATTTCAGCGTTGGCATCTGGATTATATTTATAATTTTGACGGCAATGACAGTGAGACCATACCGATGGCATACAGTCATTTGTTGGCGACAGGGATGCAGATCAGCGCCGGGAACTTTGATTTCTATTCTGATTTTCTTTTAGCGGAAGGAGATGATCAAACGGCATGGGGAGTGACCGCAGCGGGAGGATACTGGCTCGTTGAGGATGCAGTGCGATTGGTCGGGCGATACCACTACGCGAACTCTCGTGAGGATGGGGGAGTCCTCGTCGGGTGGGGAGTGCCCGGAACAGGGACGGATGCTCTGGGGCCATTTGGCTCGCCCGCTTCTACCTCGGCCAGCGAATTACATTCGATTTATGGCGGACTCAATTTCCATGTCTTCGAAGACAATCTTCTTTTGGGCACTGGTCTCGAATATCGCAATCTGTCCGGAGTTGTCGGTCGGAGCGATTTTGATTCCTGGGGATGGAATACCTGGGCTCGCTTTGCATTTTAACCAACCAACAAAATCATGATCAAAACACTGATAGTTTCCGCATTTACCTCAATCGTATTGTTTCTTCCGACTTCTGCGGTTCAATTTGACATCGAGTCCTTCGGGCAATCTCTCAACGGATGGCGAAAGAACCGCACGGTATCCTACACGATCGATAATCACGCCTATCGAACCCATCGCCCTACCATTAGTCCTACTCCCGGAGGAGGAATCTTCGTTTCAACGAGAGTCGAACATGCGCCTCGGATTGGCAAATTGACGACCTCGTACATTGAGCTGGCCTTTAGCCCAACCGGGATCCTGCTGACGGGGCAATTGAGAGTGGTCGTGAAAGGCCAACAGATTACGACGGGGATGATTACCCGGCCACCGCTCCCTACGAAGGGCGAAGGTGAGGCTCCTGTGGTAGATCCCACACCCTGGAATACCCCTACCACGCAGCTAGTTAACGACCTTTTTAAGGGGCTCGATACCGAGCTGGGGAAGTTGGCCAAATCGGATCTGGCTGGGAAGCGGGATCTCGTGAGTCGCTTATTTACTAAGGATTACGGTAGTGCGGATCTGGCTGGAGCCCTTCGTCATAATTTAAATTTGATGCTGAAATATACTCAATAGGCCTTTATTATAAGAAACTGTGACAAAGCCGTCACAATTAGGATTTGGAGATTTGTGTGGAATGTGTCTTTATCGTCACCCTGCCGAGGGAATCTTTGGCAGAAATGTGACCCAATACACAAATGAAACACAAATTGATTCAAGCAATCGGAGCTGGCTTTGTTGCCGCTACCTCAGGAGCCTTCGCAGGCGACGTGACCGTGATCCCCGTATCCGAACCCGAGCCTTGCGGGGATTGGTGCGATACACTGAAGAACATCGGCACCGTCTATAAAGACAAGGAGAACCCCTTCATTCAGGAGGTTAAGTTCTTCGGGCGTGCGCACCAGCAGTGGGGCCACACGGACGGAGAAATTGGAGGCACTGACTTCCATGAAGAAGGAGATGAACTTCGTCGCCTTCGCTTCGGAACTTCCGTGAAATTCCTCAACGGATTCCAGTTGAAAGCCCGTGCGAACTTCGAGGACGGAGGCTTTCGTAGTACCAGCATTCGTTACAGCGGTTTTGATGAGTTGAATCTGGAATACGACATTGGAGATGTTGCGGGATTTGAAGATGTGACAGTCGGATACGGTCGTTACAAGGTCGCTTTTGGAGGAGAAGAGCATGAATCTTCCAAGAAAATCAAAACGGTTGAGCGCTCGCTGATCAACAACTTCTATGCCCCTGATCGTGCAACTGGAGTCCTCATCGAGGCTGAGAGAAGTGACGTTGATTTCACTTTGGGTGTCTTCACGGTTGATGGAGATCCAGAGACCTTTGGGCAATGGAATGGTGGAATCGCTTACTACGGAAGCTTGGCTTTTGAAGCGGGAGAGGGCGACGTTACGCTTGACCTTCTCATCAACGACGCAACTGCAGAGGAAAGTGAAGTGATCGATTACGAATGGGCGTCTTCGGCAACCTTCGAAACTGAAGTCGGCGGCTTTGATCTCTTCACTAATGCCACTTACGGTGAGACCCATGCCGGAGACAATGTCTACGGGATTGTGATCATGCCTTCCAAAGAGTTGATCGAAGACAAGCTTGAAGCTGTTGTTCGCTACCAGTGGGCACGCTCCAGCGGTGCTGACCTTCTTCGCCCGCAGAGCCGGAATACCCGGAATGCTGCCGGGTTGGATGGAGTCAATATTCCTCGTGGCGATGAGCATCACTCCATTTATGGTGGTTTGAATTACTTCGTGTGCGGTCACAATGCCAAGTTGATGACTGGAGTGGAGTTCGAAACTGTTGATGGCGGAGACGCTGATACAGACGCTACCACCCTCTGGTTGGCAGCACGGATGTATTTCTAGGATCTCCTTCTAACATCCATTTTTTCATGACGCGGGCACCTCGAAAGAGGTGCTCGTTTCTTTTTTGGGAGGGTGAATTTCCAAAGTGACAAAACAGTCACACGCCATCGTTATGCGAACGGTCGGATCGGGCTAATGTGGCGGTGTCGTCACTGAACGACTTCAAACAAAAAAGAAAAGACAATGAAATACACTGCGTTGATTACTCTCGGAACAATGATTGCCGGATCTACTCTGGCTCAAGACAAAATCGTGATCAAGGGATCTGACACCCTGGGAGCCAAGATGGTTCCTCAACTTAAGGAAGCCTACGTGGCCGCCGGAAATAAGACTGACTTTGAAATCGCTGCCGAAGGATCTTCCCAGGCATTCACCAACCTCATCGCCGGAACTGCTGATATCGGAATGTCCAGCCGTGACGTGAAGGAAGAGGAGAAGAACAACTTCATCGCCAAAGGCAAGGCGCTCGCTGAGCACGTGGCTGCTTGGGACATGATCGCAGTTGTCATCAATAAGGATAACGGAGTTCGTGACCTTTCTCTGAAGCAGGTTGAAGGAATCTTCACTGGCGACATCAAGGACTGGAGCGAAGTCGGTGGCAAGCCCGGTAAGATTTCCGCTTATACCCGCAACACCAGCTCTGGAACTTACAAAACCTTCCAGAAAATGGCGATGGCCAAGCGTGACTACTCTTCCTCTTCCCAGAAAATGGCTGGAAACGAGCAGATTGCTGCTGAGGTTGCCAGTAACCCTAATGGCATCGGCTACGTCGGATTGGCATACGCCGGTAAAGACGGTCTTCGCGCGGTGAAAGTTGACGGAGAAGCTCCCAAGCCACGCAACAAGGCTGACTACCCGCTTTCCCGTAAGCTCTACTACTACACCGTGGGCGATCCCAAGGGTGAAGTGAAAAAGTTCATCGACTGGGCCATCAAGTCCAAGGAAGCCGCTGAAGTGATTGAGAAGGTGGGCTTTATTCCTGTGGGGGAGTAAGAACTTGGTGGTGCTGGAATTTAAGATTTGAGGCCCAAAAATGCAATTGTGACAAAACTGTCACGAGAGGCGCATCTGCGAAAGCAGGTGCGCCTTATTATTGATTGCCATGTCGCGACTGCGGCACACACCAGATTTCAATGGCGAAGCATTTTCAAAGAAAGGGACGACGGTTTTTAGGCGTCAATTTACAGGGATGGATTCGTGGCTTCTTCGGCGGAAACGCGGCTCTGTCCATCGTGATTCTCTTCCTGATTTGCGCCTTTTTGGTGAAGGAAGCGGTCATGTTTTTCCCGCAGCATCATCGCGATCTGGAACTTTATCGGAAGACCGGACAGGAGTATGTGGGCCACTTGATTAAGGAGGTCGATGAATACACCATCCTGGTGAGTGCAACCAACCAGGCATACTATCAGGAACTCGATGCCGGATACGGAGCGCAGCGAGGAGTTGTTGATTCCTCGGGAGGGATCATGGACGCTCTCGAAGACGAGGGTGACGATTTGATTGGTGAGCTGGAGGATGCGCTGGATGATTTTGAAGACGAGCCGGACGATCCTGAGATCGCCGCAGCCTACAAGAAGGCCCAAGAAAACTGGAAGGCCTTTGCCCGGGAAACGATTGCCGGCTTGGATCGCAAAGAGGTCGATTCGTTTGGGCGTTTGGAAGGGCACGACGACCAGTGGGAAGCTTTAAAAGAATCGATGGTAGACTGGGACCCGGTTGAAGGAGACCCCACGCCATTTGTCGCCAAGGCCAAGGCCGAGATGGCAGCAGGAATGTCTGCATTCGATGCCGCCAGAACCGAGTTGGGCTCGGCTGGAAATACCCTTAAGGATCTCAAAAATAAGCTCGTTGCCGAAGCGTCCCAGATCAAGAAAGAGGCCGTCGAGGACATGAGCGCGGCGGCCCGGAAGGCGGCCATTCTGGAAGGCTCGAAAAAGCTGGCAACCGAGGAAGAGCGGATAGCCGCCGTTGCCGAGGCCGAGAAGATTGTCATTCGGGAAAGTTTCCCTTTTGCCGAGAAAACCGCGGCTTTTGGAGAAAGCTTTGAGGCACACGAATCCGCGGCGAATGAGTTGAAGGAAAAGCTGGCAGCAGCGGTGGCGAAATTGCCCTCTGATTTTAAATCCGAACCCGCCGCCGAATTGATCGTCGGCGTCAAGGAACGCACTCCGGATTTTATCGAGAAGCTAGACAAAAGTGTCGAAGAGGCCTCGGAGTGGAAGTGGGATGCTCCCTTGGGTTTCTGGGGTTCTACGATGAAGTTTTTCTTCGGTCGGGATTGGGTGACCAATAGTTCCTGGCATGATTTTTATGGTCTTCTACCCTTGATTACCGGCTCGCTGCTCATTTCCTTGATTGCTTTGGCCGTGGCCATTCCGTTTTCAATTGGAGCGGCCATTTACGTGAATCGCCTGGCATCACGCTACGAGCAGACCTTCATCAAGCCGGCGATTGAAATGATTCAAGCCATTCCCTCGGTGGTGCTGGGATTCTTCGGCATCATGGTGCTCGGCGAAGGGCTGCGTGAGCTGAGTCAAATTGGAGCTCTCTCCTGGGTGCCTGGCTTCCCTATGCAAGAGCGACTGAATATCCTCAATGCCGGTCTTCTTCTCGCCCTCATGGCCGTGCCGACAATCTTCACTCTTTGTGAGGATGCCTTGAATAACGTGCCTCGTTCATACTCGGAGGCCTCCTTGGCCTTGGGAGCCTCGAAACTTCAAACCGTCACCAAGGTCGTTGTGCCAACGGCGATTTCTGGAATCCTGGCCGCCGTTCTCCTCGGTCTCGGCCGGATCATCGGAGAGACCATGGTGGTCTTGCTGGTGGCGGGAAATAAGATCGCCATTCCTGACTTCGGAGAAGGCTTGGGCGTCATTGCGCAACCGGCCCATACCATGACAGGAATTATTGCTCAGGAAATGGGCGAGGTCTCAGCGGGCACGCTGCATTTCCGCGCGCTCTTCCTGGTGGGACTCGTGCTCTTTACCATCTCGCTGATGATCAACGTCGCAGCACAAAGAATTATTAAACGTCTCGGACATGCCTGAAGAAACGCCATCGACAAACCCCTTTCAGGCGACTTCCTCGAAGCGCAAGGTGAAGGACCGTATCGGCACGGTAGTTTTCGCATGCTTTACGTATTTCGTTTTGGCCTGCGCTCTCTTTATTTTTGGAAAGATCACCTACGATGGAGCGCCGGTTCTCTTCACCTCGGAAGCGCCCTTCATCAATACCAAGTTCTTTACCGAGAGTCCCCAGACCTTGGTTGAATTTACCAATGGAGCAGGGGAGTTGATTCGGATGGATCAAACGGACTTTACCGTTTTCAAAGAGGAGAATCCTGATGCTACGATCAATGATGAGCATACCTTTTCTTATTCCGGGGGAGGAATTGCCGGTCCACTGGTAGGAACCGCTCTTCTCGTCGTGGTCTGTATGGTTGTCTCTTTATTTATTGGAGTGGCTGCAGCGATTTATCTCAGCGAATACGCTAAAAAGGGAAAGCTTGTGGGTGCGATCCGTCTAGCCATCATGAACCTCGCCGGGGTTCCGTCGATTGTCTACGGCCTCTTTGGTTTCGCCTTTTTCTGCCTCGCGCCGTGGTTCCCGGTCTTTACCTACGAGGTGAATGCCGAGACGACCATCGGAGCATTCAAGATTCCGCTTACCGATGGCTACCTGAGTTTCCAGGGGTGGGGGAACTCGCTTCTTGCTGGCGGCTTGACCCTTGCCGTGATGGCTCTCCCCGTGATCATCGCGGCTTGTGAAGAATCATTGAAGGCGGTGCCCGGTGGCTTCCGGGAAGCCTCTCTCGCGCTTGGAGCCACCAAGTGGCAGTGTATTCGCACCGCTGTGCTTCCCTATGCGGCTCCTGGAATTCTGACTGCCTCCGTTCTGGGTGTTACTAGGGTGGCTGGCGAGACCGCTCCCATTATGTTTACTGCGGCCGTTGCGGATAAGGCCAAGATGCCCTGGCAGGATGCGCAGGGATCAGGAGTCTTTTGGTTTTCCGATCTGTTGACCCAGTCTGTTCAGGCGCTTCCGTATCACATCTACACGGTCTCGGCGAGGTTGCCGGCCCACGAAGCAATTAACGACATGCGCTACGGTTCGGTATTTGTTTTCCTTCTTTTAGTCGTCGGCTTCGCAATGACCTCTGTGGTCTTGCGGGCTCGCTACCGCAACAATTTGAAGTGGTAACCCACTAATTATTTCTGATGAACGATTCTTCAAGCACTCTTGATTCTGCCGATGCCCCCGAAGTGGCATCGAACGAGCCTATTATTTCCATCGATAATCTGAGCTTCAGTTACGATATGGGGAGTACCAATACCCTTCGGGATATCTCGCTTGAGATTCCGGCGGGAAAGGTGACAGCCTTCATCGGGCCCTCGGGTTGCGGCAAGTCGACTCTCTTGCGTTGTCTCAACCGAATGAACGACTTGGTCGATACGGCCAAAGTGACCGGGGGGAGTATTTCGATTCTGGGTCAGGATATCAATGCACCCGATGTGGAAGCGATCGAATTGCGAAAGCATGTCGGCATGGTCTTCCAGAAATACAACCCTTTCCCCAAGTCGATCTACGAAAATGTGGCCTATGGACTGCGCGTTCAAGGGATTAAAAATAAGAGTGTTCTCGATGAAGCAGTGGAAGAATCACTCAATAAATCTGCTCTTTGGGATGAAGTGAAGGATCGACTTGATTCGAGTGCTCTGGGCTTGTCCGGAGGGCAGCAGCAACGTCTGTGTATTGCGCGCACCATTGCGGTGAAGCCTCAGATTGTTCTCATGGACGAGCCTTGTTCGGCTCTCGACCCGATTGCGACAGCGCGTATCGAGGAATTGATCGCAGAGCTTCAGGAGGACTTCACCATTGTCATCGTGACCCACAACATGCAGCAGGCCACCCGTGTCTCTGACCGCACTGCTTTCTTTTATCTGGGTGAGCTGATCGAGTATGACGATACTTCCAAGATTTTCGGCAATCCCACCAGAAAACAAACGGAGGACTACGTGAGTGGTCGCTTCGGATAGGAGATTACAAATTATGTCAGCTCATATTCTTAAAAACTACGACTCCGATCTCAGCGCACTTAAAGACAGTGTGGTGAAAATGGGTGGGGCCGCGCTCGATGCTCTGGAAAAATCTGTCGCGGGCTTGCTCGAGGGCAATCTCGATCAATGTTACGATGTGATCGATGACGATGAAGCTATCGATACCCAGGAGAAGAGAATCGATGAACAAGGGATGTCGATTCTGCTTCGATTCAATCCTGTCGCTTCGGATTTGAGACATGTATTGTCGTCGATTAACATTTGCCGGAGCCTCGAGCGAATAGGGGATCACGCCGTGACGATTGCAAAGCGTTCACGTAAGATTCTCAAAGCGGGGGCGGTTAATGAGGTGCGTCTCATCGACCCGCTCTTTCGGGAAGTGCAGAAGATTGTCTCGTCAGCATTAACTGTCTATTCCGATGTTGATGAGGAGGCGGCGATGAAGGTGATTCAGATGGACCAAAAGGTCGACGATCTTCATAAGTCTCTTGGGAAATCATTGAGCGCGCAAATAGCGGGCGGGGCCAAAGAAACAGAGCCGCTCCTGAATATTATTTTCATTTCCCGGAGTCTGGAACGAATCGGAGACCTCGCGGTGAATATCGCCGAGGATGTTGTCTTTATATCCTCGGCCGAGGATATTCGGCACACTTAGTCAATGGGCCCCGAGGGGATGGTCATCGTGAAAGTGGTCTCGGTTCCCGGAATAGAAGTTGCCTCGATGGTTCCACCATGTGCTTCGACGGCACGTTTGACGATAGATAGTCCCAATCCGGTTCCTTTGACTTGGTTTTGCGAATGATGCTTCTCCACCCGGAAAAAGCGTTTGAAGATAAACGGAAGGTCTGCGCTGGGGATTCCGATGCCGTTGTCCGAGACCGAGACGACGATTGGCCCTGTCTTCTCCTTTTGCTTGGCCGCGATTTTCACCTCTACGCTTGTGGAGGCATTTTGCTTAAGGGCATTTTCGACCAGATTAAATAAGATTTGCGTCCAATAAAACCGATCTCCGGTGAGGGTGGTTTCCGGCACCTCGACACTGACTCTGGCGTTCTGTTTTTCGATCAGGAGATCGAGACGTTCGACGACATCACGAACGCAGGTTGCGAGATTGAACGATTCCACCTTTAGCGGAGTCCTTTCGTTGGATTCCAGTTTGGAAATGACGAGCATGTCTTCAACGATACGGTTGATGCGGACGACGTGCCGGTCCATTGTGGAGAGCATTTTTTTCGCGACCTCCTTGTTGTCGAGCCCATTTTTTTCGGTGAGGTTTTCCAGATACCCGGCGATGATCGAGAGGGGAGTGCGGAGTTCATGAGAAGCATTTGCGACGAAATCCTTCCGGATTTGGTCGGTTTGTACTTCGGCAGTGATGTCCCGCATGATGAGTTGAATTTCCAGAGTGTCTCGATTTAAGGAGAGGGGTCGAAGATCAATTTTCCAGTGTGAGTCCTTGCCTTGCGAATCGACCGAGAAGGGAGCGCTTGGCGGGAAGGACAAGGTAGTGGAAATGGCACAGGCATTTTGCATGGCCTTATCGATTTCAGCGATGAGAGATGGGTCAAGCAGGACTTGCTGGAAGCTGCGGTCGAGGATTTTACGACCTTGAAATAACTCTGCGACCGGTCGGTTGTGCCGGATGATCCGGCCTTCTTCATTGATCGAAATGAATGGGTCGGGCAGGGCGTCGAGCAAGCGCGCGAATTCATGTTCGTGGCGTTCGGCAACATTCTCATAGTTTTCTTTGAGTTGTTGTTTGGCGATCTCATGTAATTTGCGCTCATTCCGATTCCGGGAAATGGAAGAGGCGAGCGCATAGACAAGGATGCAAATAAGGGCGACGAGAAAATAAGTCATTCAATTTCCCTGACGAGATAGCCTATCCCGCGCACCGTTTCAATGAATGAGGCTTCGTCTCCGAGTTTTTGTCGGAGACGTTTCATGTGGGTGTCGAGAGTGCGGCTATGCACATCATCGTTATAACCCCAGACGACCTTGAGTAAATCGTTCCGGTCCTGGGGTTGACCGGCTCGTTGGCAGAGATAGAGGAGGAGTTTGAACTCAGTGGAGGTCAGCTGAAGCGGTTCTTCGTTGAGATAAAAAGTGAGGTTGTTTTTATCGAAGCGGAAGGGGCCGAATGAGAAAATGACGGAGCCAGGTGTCGCTTGATTTCTTTTGAGGATGGCCTGAACCCGAAGGATGAGCTCCTTGGGGCTGAAGGGCTTCGTCAGGTAATCATCGACGCCAGATTCCAGGCCGCGGATTCGGTCGTCGGTTTGACTCTTAGCGGTTAACATCAGGACCGGAATTTGATTGGCCCGGGAGTCTCGTTGCATTTCCTTCAGGATGGAGAAGCCATCCATGCCGGGAAGCATGAGATCCAGGACAACGAGGTCAGGTTGATCCTTGAGGATTTTCTCGAGGCCCTCCCGTCCGTCGTGCACCATGTCCACGGCGTAGCCCGCCCGTTGAAGGTTGAATGTAACCAACGTGGCGATATCGACTTCATCTTCGACGATCAGAATTTTGTGACTCACTGGGTCGAAGTGAACAGTAAGACCGGCGTTTTCTGTCACTGCGTCAGTGTGACAATTCTGTCACTGCGCGTCGAGGATTATACTTTTGGGGCCCAGCCGTCACGGTAGTCGCGCTTCACCAGGCTTGAGGCCAGCTTGTTGTTGGTGGACTTCATGTTCGGGCCGTCCCAGTCGATGGGACTTCCCTCCCCGATTTGTTGGGCGATGGTGCCCAAGAGAATGACTTCGTTGAGATATGCCGCGATTTCGAAATTCGAGTAGGCCGGCTTTCCGCCCTTCATCATTTCAATCCATTCCTCATGGTGACCTGGAGAGCGATCGATCGTTTGCGGAACTCCCTGACAGGCTTCGTGCTTGTCGCCTTGGGTGAATTGTTTTTCCCCCTTCAGTTTGACATAGAAGCTGCGACCGTAGTCGTCTTGTGAAAATAGTTGTCCCTTTTCGCCAATAATGAGCGCGCCGCTGGCGGGGAGTTTTCCGCCGCGGAGGTTGACGATGTCAGAGACGAGATCGGGGTAGGGACGGATGGGGGTGAAGTTGTTTTTGGGGTTTCCTTCGTACCACCAGAATTTGAGCGGAGGAAGTCCTTCGCGCTCGGGGAAGTCAAAGCGGACTCGAGAAGTGAGAGGGTAGGTTTCGTCGTAAATGCGCGACGACATTTCGCATTCGATCTTGGTGGGGTAGCCGAGCTTAAGCGCGCGGAAGGGCATGTTGACAGTGTGGCAGGCCATGTCACCGAGGGCGCCGGTGCCGAAATCGCCCCAGCCGCGCCATTTGAAGTCATGGTAGAGGCCGTTGACGTAAGGACGCATTTGGGCCGGCCCAATCCAGGAATCCCAGTTTAAGGTGTCAGGGATTGGGTCACTTTTGTCGGGGCGCTCTAATCCTTGCGGCCAAACCGGGCGGTTGGTCCAGACGTGGAGTTCGAGCGGTTTTCCGATCACGCCGGACTGGATGAGCTCCACCGAGCGCCGGAGGCCGCTCTCCGCACTGCCCTGGTTGCCCATTTGGGTAGCGAGTTTCTTGTCGCGGGCGAGATTTCGCATCATGCGGGATTCCCACACGGTCTGGGTAAGGGGCTTTTGGCAATAGATGTGCTTGCCCATTTGCATCGCCATGATGCCGGCCACTCCGTGGACGTGATCGGGTGTGGAAATAGTGACGCCGTCGATCTGATCGCCCATTTTGGTGAGCATTTTCCGGAAATCAGAGTATTTCTGGGCATCGGGAAACCTCTTGGCCATGGGATCGAGCCTCTTTTGGTCAACATCGCAGAGACCGACGATCTTTCCGCCGCATTTCGCGGTGTTGAGAGTATCACTCTTTCCTTTGCCTGCGACACCGATACAGCCGATCTGGAGACGGGAGTTGAGATTCTGACCCCGAACGATGGCTGGGGCTCCAAATGTGGCTCCAGCGGCGAGACCGGAGAGTTTCAAAAATTCGCGACGATTATTTTGGGTCATGTAACCCAAGTAAACTTGATCTGGGGAAAAGTCCTTTCAGGTAATTTAAGCGTGAGAGGGGAGGCTGTGCAGATTAGTATTGAATACCTGAAATTAAAGTAATCCAGAGTAACTGTCTCCCGAGGTAATCCAATCAGAGAGAGGCAGTTTGGGGATCTGTATATTTTGCCTTTTCGAGTTGCTTTCTGGTGGCGTTCTGTGCACTTTCGTGGCGTTTTCAGCACCGCTGAGTTCGCTTTATGTCAATTTTCCGCCATTTTCGCTTCGGTCCCTTGGATCGGCAACTGGATACCAAGGGTAGGATTTCCCTTCCGGTAGACTGGCGTCCGCCTGCTGAGGAAAGCTTCTACCTCGTTAAGGTTAAGGTGTTTGGGGTTCCGGGGCTGCGAGCCCTGACTGAGGGAGCCTTCGCGAAAAAGCTAGAGGATATTGAGGGATTGCCTGGTTCGACACCTCGCCTGAGGGATCAGGCGAAAAACATGCTTTTTGGAGCCACGGTTGAGGGAAATGTCAGCGCCCAGGGTAAATTGACCATCCCCAAAGCTCTCGCCGAGGCCCATGGCATGACTTTGCCCGGCACTGTCACCCTGATTGGGCGCGGCGACTCGTTTGAAATCTTTACTCCTGAGAACGCTACAACCCTTGAGAGTGCAGAAGCCAAAGAGCGGGAGGAGAACTCCATGATCAATGACGTCCTGAACCTTTCCTAACCTGAATTTGATGTTGAATACCCTGCATGTTCCGGCGCTTCCTGACTTTTGGTGGCCTCGCAGCTTCAACACTTGGCCCCTGCCTACCTTGGGGGAGCCGGAAGTGGGGCATTCAACTCTTTTGATGGAGGGCATCCCGCTGGAGGGCGGGATGCCCTTTTATCATGATTCTATCTTGCTCAATAAGGTCGTGGAGTATCTCGCTCCCGCCGAAGGGAAGCTTTTTGCCGACGGAACACTTGGAGGGGGAGGGCATACCGAGGCTCTGCTTGAAAAGGGCAGCTGCGTCAAAGGTGTTGACCGTGATGCCGATGCGCGCAAATATGCCTCCGAACGCCTTTCCCGCTTTGGTGATCGTTTCGAGGCGGTGGCAGGACGTTTCAGCGAAATGTCGCGTCTTTCCGAAGAAGGGAAGTGGGGGCAGCTCGATGGCATTCTTCTCGATCTCGGGGTCTCGTCGTTTCAGTTGGACGAAGCGCAGCGTGGCTTTTCTTTTCGCTTCGATGGCCCGCTGGACATGAGGATGGGAGAGAGTGAGGTGACTGCCGCTGACTTGGTGAACGAATGGAGCGAGCCTGACCTGGTGAAAATCTTCTTCGAGCTCGGGGAGGAGAAGGCATCGCGCAAGATCGCAGCTTGGATCATTCAGGAACGCAGCAAAACTCCTTTCGAAACGACTCTGCAATTGGCGGATGGTATTGAAAAGCTTCTCGGTCGTCGCGGCCGCACTCATCCTGCTACCAAGGTCTTTCAGGCCCTGCGCATGACGGTGAATGACGAACTCGGGGAGCTCCGTTGCTTTCTTGATTCCGCTGCCGATCTGCTCAAGCCGGGCGGACGTTTGGCCATCATCACTTTCCACAGCCTCGAAGATCGTATCGTGAAGCAGACCTTCCGTCATGCTTCCAGGGAAGAGATCGACCGGCCCGAGTGGCCGGCTGCCCGTCCCAATCCCGATCTTCGTTATCGCCTGATCACCCGCAAGGGAGTGGCTCCCGACGGAGCCGAAATTAAACGTAACCCTCGCTCCCGCAGCTCACGTTTGCGGGTTGTTGAAAAAATCTTACCCACCTCATTGTCATGAACCGGAAAAAGAAGGCCTCTAATATCGGACTCCCAATGTTGATCCTTTTGTTTGTTGCGGGAGCCATTGTGGCGACTGGAGGAATTGGCTATGTTGTGTTGAAGAACAAGCAAGTCACAGCCCGGCGCAATATCACTAAGGTTCAGCAGCGCATGGAAGAGCATCGTGTGGCGATCACCTTTTATCAGTCAGACATCAGCCGTATCCTCGGAGTATACAATCTGCGGGCTGAATTGACTGATCGGCAATCCGATCTGGTTCCAATTGGAACCGGTGTTGTCGAATTTATCAATCCGCATGATCAAGAAACCCCACCTGGCGACGCGGTAGTGAGTCGTTAGCAACTATGGATATCGCCGTAAAAATCAGAGCGTTTATTGTGTGCCTGGTCCTGGTGACCGGGCTCAGTGCGCTTTCGGTCAGGCTGATTACGCTTCAGGTTTGGGATCGGAGAATGTCAGACAAAGCGCAGGTTTCCCGTTTTGAAGATTGGAAGGTGATTCCGGCTAGTCGCGGACGGATCGTGGATCGTCATGATCATGTCCTGGCTCAAAATTTTCCCGTCGCTGCTCTCGTTGTAGATCGTAATCATCTAAATCACAGCGACAACTTGACCAAGGCGGTGACGCATCGTTTCGCCAGTCAGACCTTGGGGTGGAAAAAGCTGAATGATGAGGAGCGCCGCGAATTACTCCGGAAGATCAAGCAGGAGAGAGTATCAAAAATGAGCCGTGAAGAGGTGATCGCGGAACACCTCGAGTATGCCTCCGAAGTGATCGGGCGGGAATTACGAATTTCTTCAGCCAAGCTTCGCAATAATGTCCTGGTTCATAATGCGAATAAAGATTGGTTCGCTGTGAAGAAAGATATTCCCGAGGATTTGGTTCGCGAGCTCGAGGACGAACTGCAGCTTCGTAGCATTCAGGGGTTTTCATTCGAGCGGTCACAGAAGCGCCACTATACCATGTCTACTTTGGCTCCGCACCTTGTAGGCTTTGTGGATTACGAAGGTATTGGCAGGGCCGGTATCGAAAAGTCTTACAACGAACTTCTTTCCGGTCGAGATGGCGAGCGCCAACTCAAACGAGATGCAAATGGACTCGTGATGCTGACTGAATCATCGGCAGTGCGCCCACCGAAGCTGGGAAAACACATACGTCTCACCCTCGACATGGGGCTTCAAGCCATCGTTGAAGTTGAGCTGGAAAAGGCCTTAAAGAAATACAATGCGGACCGTGGTTCGATCATTATCACCGACCCTCATACGGGAGATATTCTAGCGATGGCAAGTCGTCCTTACTACGACCTAAACGATCGTAAAAACTTTTCCAAGAACGGTGCGAGTATGAATTTTCCCGTTGAAGGCAGCTATGAAGCCGGTTCGGTAATGAAGCTTGTTGCGATGACGGCAGCATTGGACTCGGGTCTCGTGAATCGAAACACCGAAGTTTATTGCGGTTGGGGACACATCACCCGGGGGAGAGTGAAAATCAACGATCATCATGCATATGGAGATCTTTCATTTGATAAGGTCATGATGAAGTCGAGTAACCCCGGGGTATTTTGCTTTGCTGAAATTGCCGGGCGCGATGTTTTCTATGAATATTTGAAAAATTATGGGTTCTGTCAGCGCACGGGAATCCCAGTGGGATGGGAAGCCCGGGGAAGTCATACCGATTCGTCGAATATGCAGAATTTCGCGCAAGCGACCTTTGGGTATGGCGTGAGTGTCTCACCGATTCAGTTGGCGATGGCATATTCGGCGGCTGCAAACGGAGGGCACCTCATGAAGCCGCGTTTGGTGGACTCGGTGATCGCGAACAACGGAATCGTGGTGGAGCAAACTCCGGTGACTAAAATTCGACGGGTAATGAAGGAACGAACATCGAAGGGAATGTGCCTTTCCCTAGAACAGGTTGTTCTTGATGGAACCGGAAAGAATGCCGCAGTTCCCGGGCATCGGGTCGGGGGGAAAACCGGAACGGCCTGGAAGTGGGATAACGTGAACAAATTTTACGACAGGAATAAAAAGTTCCTGACCTTCGCGGGCATTGCTCCTGTTCAAGATCCGAAGTTCGTCTGCATTGTGACCATCGATGAGCCGAAAGCGCCGATGGATGTGGAGGAAGATTTTCGAATTGGCGGCGGCACGGTTGCGGCGCCTGTTTTTTCCAAGGTCGCAAAACGCGTCATTGAACAAATGAATATCGCTCCGACCGAGCCGATCGATGAAGAACTCGCCGATCTCACCAGATAGTTAATGATCTCACTTTCGTCACTTCTCGAAATTCTTCCGGAAGCCAAGGGCTTGCGCATTGAGGATGTTCCTGTTGAGAGCATCACGAACCATAGCGGCAGGGTTGATGAGGGGTCGGTATTTGTTGCGGTCCGGGGCACCACGGTCGACGGTCATGATTATCTCGATGAAGTGATCAAAACCAAGCCTGCGGCGATTATTGCCCAGCGAAAAGGGCCGGCTGACTATCAGGGTCTTTGGATTCAGGTTCCTGATACCCGTAAAGTTCTCGGACGCCTTGCGGCCCGCCATGCCGGTGATCCCGGGGTGTCGATGGCGATGATAGGAGTGACCGGAACGAACGGGAAAACAACCGTGACCTACTTTATTCACTCCTTGCTTGAGAGAGCCATGGTGAAGACCGGAATGTTGAGCACGGTGAAGATTCAGGACGGCGGCGGTTTTCGCGACGCGACTCACACCACTCCAGGCGCCATTGAGCTTCAGGAGACTTTGGGCCTAATGAAGACAAACAAGTGTCGCGCCGTGGTGATGGAAACCTCGTCGCATGGACTGGAGCAGGGGCGTTGTGAGGGAATTCCTTTCGGTGTTGGAGTCTTTATGAATTTAACCCAGGACCATCTGGATTACCATGGGACGATGGCGTCTTATTACGATGCCAAAAAGATTCTCTTCGAAGGAATGGTCGCTGATGGGGGTGACGGAGTTGCGGTGATCAATGTTGATGATCCGGTAGGTGAAAAGCTTGCGGCGGAATTTAAAGGACGCTTGAAGGTAATCACCTTTGGTTTTGGAGCCAATGCCGATTTCCGGGCCAGCGAGGTGATTCTCAATACCCGTGGTCAACAATTCGCTCTCGCAGCAAAGGGAAAAAGTTACCTTGTTCGTATTCCCGTCGTGGGACGTTTCAATATCATGAATGGCCTCGCGGCTCTGGCCGCTGTTTCGGCGGTTGGAATTCACCTGCGTGATGGTATCAAGTTGCTCGCTGAAGTGGCTCAAACACCCGGACGCATGGAGTTTGTTGGTGGCGACCGGGTATCGGTCTATGTCGATTACGCTCACACTCCGGATGCTTTGGAGAAGGCCTGCGCCACCCTGCGTGAACTCAACCCAAGCCGCTTGATTACGGTCTTTGGCTGCGGCGGTGACCGCGACAGAAGCAAACGTCCCATCATGGGGGCGGCGGCGGCCAAGGGGAGCGATATTTGCATTGTGACCTCAGACAATCCTCGCAGCGAAGATCCGGACGCCATCATGGATGAGATCAAAGCGGGCATGCAGGGAGTGCGATTCGAAACGGTGAAGAACCGGCGCGAAGCGATTCAACTCGCGATCGAAATTTCCCTACCACAGGACATCATCTTGATTGCAGGAAAGGGGCACGAAACCTATCAGGAGATTCACGGCTATCGCCAAAAGTTTGATGATCGCGATGAAGCTCGTGAGGCGCTCGAAGTGAAGCGTAAGAAAATGGAAGCTGAGTTTCTTCTCCGTGAGGAGGAACGGGAGCGCAAAGCCCGCAATCGTCCACCCGATGAAGAGGAAGGAGAGTTTTCGAGAGAATGAACGAATACTCCGTCCAGCAACTCGCATCCGCGATGAATGGCTTCCTTCAGCAAGGGAGAGGGGACTTTATCGTCACAAACGGAGTCTCGACGGATACCCGGTCCATTCAGAAGGGATCGCTCTTCGTTGCATTAAAGGGTGAAAATTTCGATGCTCACAATTTTTTACAGCAAGCGGTTGAAGGCGGAGCGGGTGCGCTTTTGGTGCAAAATGGAGACAACCTTCCCGAGGGGCTGCCTGTGATTCTCGTCGATGATACCTTAGCCGGACTTCAGCGTCTGGCGGAGTGGTATCGCGGTAGGCTGTCTCTTCGAGTGGTCGCGATTTCTGGTTCCAATGGCAAGACGTCGACCAAGGACTTCACTCGTTCGGTATTGAATCAGAAGTTAAAGGTGAATGCCACCCGAGGGAATTTGAACAATCACATCGGATTGCCTCTCACTATTCTTGCCACGGAAGGAGACGATGAGGCAGGGATCTTCGAAATGGGGATGAATCATTCCGGGGAACTTGAGCCGCTTTGCGAAATTGGGCGTCCTGATATCAGTATCATTACGAATGTGGGCACGGCTCACATTGAGAATCTCGGTAGTCGCGAAGCGATTGCGATCGAAAAGGGAACACTTGCCCGCGCTTTGAATGCGGAGGGAGTTTTACTGGTTCCTGCTGACTGTGATTTTGTCGAACAATACCGCGAAGAGACCGAGGGAAAGGTCATCGTGGTCGGTGGTGATGATTCACCCGTTCGTGCCGAGAATGTTGTTCTGGGTACCAGTGGTTCTCAATTTGAATTGATCATCGAAGGAGTTGGTCGCGTCGCGACGTCGATTTCCGTGCCGGGTCGGCACATGGTGAGCAATGCTTTGTTGGCTGCCGGAGCGGGATGGCTTCTGGGGTTGTCTTTGGAAGAAATCTCGGCTGGTCTCTCGGAAGCTGAATTGAGCAGTGGTCGTCTACGCCAGTTTGATTATCGCGGTATTTCTGTGATTGATGATACTTACAATGCCAACCCCGAGTCGGTGATTGCGGCTTTGGAAACTTTGGCTTCGCTGCCCGGGAGCGGACGTCGCATTGCCGCCTTGGGTATCATGGCGGAACTCGGAAGTTATGCCAAGGCAGCCTACCAACGTGTTGGTCGTCTCGCCGCAGAGCGCGACTTGTGCCTCGTGGCTGTTGGTGATGACGCGGTTGAAATGAGCGATGGCGCCCGTGAGGCCGGTGGCGAGGCGTATCAATTTTCAAAACCCGAGAGCGCATCGGAGTGGCTTTCGGCAAACACCCACTCAGGTGATCTTGTTCTTTTCAAAGGGAGCCGCATGGCCGCCATGGAACGAGTGATGAACCAATCTTTCCCCTCATAAGAAATGCTATACTGGATCTTTAAAATATGGAGCGAGGCTCATGTGGCTGGCGAAGCCTGGGCCGAGACGTTTTCGGTCTTGCGACTTCTGGGATACATTACGTTGCGGGCCGGAATGGCGGCGGTGATCTCCTTTGGTCTGACTCTGGCCTTTGGTCCCCGGGTGATTCGTAAGTTGATTTCGCTGAAGGTCGGGCAGCCGATTCGCACTGCGGACGAAGTTCACAAGCTTGCCGAGCTGCATGGTGGAAAAGCCGGAACCCCGACGATGGGTGGGATCTTGATTCTTGGAGCGGTCATGGTCGCAGTGCTCATTTGTGGTAACCCGTTGAATCCGTTCGTTCTCGTGACCTCATTAGTGACCCTTGCTCTGGGAGTGCTGGGTTTTATCGATGACTATCAAAAAGTGGCTAAAAAGAATTCCGATGGTGTCAGCAGTCGGGTGAAATTAGTTTGGCAGGCGACCGTTGGATTGGCGGCGGGAATCTTCCTTTATACCAATCAGGAGACTTCGAGTTACATCTTTTTCTCAGCAAAGAGTGGAGAGCAAACCGCTTCGATTACTTCCTTCAGTTTCCCCCTTTTGAGCTTTGTCATTCCTATTGGGATTCTCGCCATTCCCTTGTTCATGGCGATCTTGATGGGAACGTCCAATGCAGTGAATCTCACTGATGGACTGGACGGCCTGGCGATCGGAGTGACCATTACCGTGGCGATGGCTTATGCTCTGATTACCTATCTTGCCGGAACCTCTCCCGCGGCCGAGTATCTTCATATTTATCATCATCGTTCCCTTGCCGAGCTTTCGGTTCTGATGTTGGCTCTGGTCGGGGCGGGTATGGGTTTTCTGTGGTTCAACTGCCATCCCGCGAAAGTCTTTATGGGAGACACCGGCTCACTTGCGATTGGTGGAGCTCTGGGAATGACTGCAATCTGTGCAAAGCAGGAGTTCCTTCTGGTCATTATCGGTGCGGTCTTCGTGATGGAGGCGCTCTCTGTGATCTTACAAGTCGGTAGCTTTAAGTTGCGCGGGAAACGTATTTTTAAAATGGCACCGATTCATCACCACTTCGAATTGAAGGGGTGGAATGAAAACCAGGTGATCATTCGTTTTTGGATTCTCTCAATTCTTTTCAGCCTCGGGGGCATTGCCCTGCTCAAAGTGATCTAAATTCATGCTTAATCTCACCGGAAAAACAGTCGCCATTTTGGGCGCGGGACGCAGTGGTCAGGCCGCTGCCGCTCTTGCGCTTCATTGTGGTGCTTCGGTGACGGTTTATGATGCGGGCGAGGCTTCCAGTGTGCCTGCGGGTTGTGATTGGGTTTCCAATGCCACAGCCGAAGTGGGTCAGTCGGTTATCGCCGATATTGTCGTGACCAGCCCGGGGATTGAAACCGGCGGTGGGTTTGTGCAAGCCTTCGCTGAAGGAAGCGGAGCGCTTTGGGGGGAGATTGAATTGGCCTGGAGATGTTATCCCGGCCGAACCATCGCGATTACTGGGACCAATGGCAAAACGACGACCACCGAGTTGGTTCGTGAATTGGTCAAGGCGACCGACCGAAGTTGTGTCGCTTGTGGGAACTACGGAGTCCCGCTTGCCGAAGTGGTTTTGTCCGGTGAGTTCCCTGATGTGATCGCACTCGAATTGAGTTCGTTTCAATTGGAGACCATCGATGCATTCAAGCCTGATGCCGTGATCTGGCTCAACTTCTCTGCCGATCACATGGATCGCTATGCCACACTGGAAGAGTATCGCGCGGCCAAGCTGCGGATCTTCCGGAATTGCGACGAAACGACGCCTTTGGTGATTCGCGCGGGAGAAAATCTCGGGGAACTCAAGGGCCTGCAGGTGACTTTCTCATCCGAAGTTGAAGCTGATTGGTCTTTACGAGGGGATTTAATATACAAAGGGAAGAGCCCTTTTGTCGCTCTCTCGGATACGCGTTTACGCGGATCCCATAATGCCGAAGATCTCATGGCCGCGTGTGCGGTCGTTGATGGACTGACTCCGGAGCTTGCGGTGGCCGCATTGAAGGACTACCGGCCTCCCGCGCATCGTTGTGAGTTGGTGGGTATTCTTGATGGAGTGGAATACCTCAACGATTCCAAAGCAACCAACCTTCACGCACTTGAGTCGGCTTTGAAATCCCAGGTTCGCCCTACTGTTCTTTTGGTGGGAGGAAAAGAAAAGGGGCTCGATTACCAACCGCTCGCAGCTCTGCTCTCCGAGAAGGTGATTCAACTTGTTTCCTTTGGGGAAATTGGACCGGCTCTCTCGCAAGCGTTTTCCGAACTTCTGCCCTGTCAATCTGTCTCAACCCTTCGCGAAGCCGTCGCGGCGGCCCAGAAAACGGCCCCCCGGGGCAGCACCATTCTCCTTTCGCCCGGAACATCGTCCTTCGATCAATTTCGGGGTTATGAAGAACGGGGTGAAGCATTCCGCTCCCTCGTTCTCGCTCTCAACTAATCAACCAACCAAACCCAAGAAAAAAATGAACACCAGACCAACCCTGCAAACGAAAAGGAAGGCCCCGTCCAAGTCGGGCTTTCGAATCCTCCGCGCCGCCACCCGCCGCAACTCGCGCCGTAAACAACGCGCCGCCACCACCGCGGCGCCCGAAGAACTGGGCGAAGTTCCAGGAGTAGGAGTGGCGCGAGCGCTCGTGGTGATCCTTCTTCTCCATGTGGCTGCGATTGCTGGAATTTACCTTCACAACAAATGGAATAGTTCCTCCGATTTGAAGGCTGCAGTTGCTGACAACGATAGTAAGGAGAAAAAGCCGATCATCGTCCCCGGCGGAAAGACTGATCTGCTTAACAAGGGTGATAACTATGCTAAGATGGCGCGGAAGCATGGGGTAAGTGAAGAATCTCTTCGCCGGGCCAATAATGATGCTCTTCCCAGAGCTGGAATGAGGATCAATATTCCCGGCCGTCGTATCGAGTCAACGACACCCTCCGAGGCTGTCATCGGGATGATTGGAGAGAACGAAAGACCTGAAATTGATCCGATTCCTCATAATGAACTCCCATTGATTCAGCTTGATAATACCGGCACTCTTCCGAACAGCGTTCCAGGTGAGCTGCTGGAGACTGAGCCTGCGGTAGGCTCCCGTACTAATGATCCGGTCCTAATTTCTCCTCGCACCCGACGTGAGGAACCTGCAACCGCGACGAGATCTTTAGGCTCAAGCGGAAGCTATACCGTGGTGAGTGGAGATACGCTCTGGGGCATTTCTCAAAAAAACAAGGTTAGTGTTAAAGATTTACTTACTATCAACGGTATGAAAGAAAACTCTGTTCTCAAAATCGGTAAGGTTTTGAAGATTCCCGCACGCTAAGATCCATTCATGGGTAAAGGAGCTTCCATTTTACTTTTTCTCGCAGTTGCTGCTCTCGTCACGGTTGGTGTGGTGATGTTGGCGAGCGCGAGTGCGAAGTGGGACTCCTCCGACGAGCAATATTCGTACCTTTGGAAGCAGCTCACTTGGTTGGGGGTCGGGCTTGTGGGGATGTTTGCCATGTCGATGACGGATTACCGTCTCTTGAAGCGCTTTGCGCCCTCGATGTTTGTGGTCACTTGTGTGGCTCTCATTCTTTGTTACGTGCCGGGAATTGGAGCCGCGTCCCACGGGGAAAGCCGCTGGATCAATCTCCCGGTGATTGGCCGATTCCAGCCTTCCGAGCCCGCCAAGTTGGCGATCATGGTGTCACTGGCGGCTTGGTTTGCGAGGTATCAGGCGGAGATCGGAAGTTTGTGGAGAGGATTTGTCATTCCAAGTTTACTGCTCGGGGCGCCTTTGATGTTAATCCTTTTCGAATGGGACATGGGAACCGCTGCTGGTTTGGGGGCGGCTGGTCTTATTGTGCTTTTTGTTACCGGCACGCGTTGGTTTTATCTCCTGCCGACGGTGGCGATCGGCGCGGCCTTGTTTGCCTTCATGGTCTCTCAAAGTCCAAACAGGATGAATCGTCTCAAGGTCTTCCAGGACCCCTTCGCGCATATAGAGGGTGCGGGGCGTCAGCAGGCTCTCGCAATCGAAGCCTTTGGGAATGGTGGCCCGACCGGAGTGGGATTGGGCAATGGGGTAGTGAAGCAGATGAATTTCCCTGAACACCACACGGATTTTATTTTCCCCATCGTGGGGGAGGAACTCGGAGTGTGGGTGGCGATGGCGATGATCCTTTGCTTTGTGGTCATTATGTTGGTTGGAATGGGGATTTCCCTGACGACCTCGGATCTTTTTGGACGAACTCTCGGGATCGGGATCACCTGTAGTATCGTGATCCCGGCCATGATGAATATCGGCGTGACCACGGCCTCGCTTCCTAATACCGGTTTGCCTCTGCCCTTTGTTAGTTACGGTGGCTCGAGCCTTGTGTTCACTCTGGTTATGGTGGGAGTGCTTTTCAGCATTCTGCGTCAGACCACCGCAGTTGATCCGACGGAAATCCCTAAGATCAAAGAGAAGATTTTCGAAGTGAAGCTGTAGATGAAGAATCACGGGGTGTGGCGCTACCAAAAGCGAGTGCGAATTCGGTGACCGACCAGCCTTTACGCTGGGGTCAATTTCTTCCGGCTACCCGCTCCCACGGGGACGACCGCGAGCTATACCGCGCCTCCGCAGAAGTGGGATGTCACCATTCTCTTGGGGATTACCTTGGAACCCATCCTGCTCGAGCGTTACTCACCTCAGACCTATCGCCCCGGACATGATGATTTCACCGAGAAATTCATCTTCGAACCCCGACTTGAAGGGGGAATTGATTCCGAGGCGGTCAGTGAGTTACAGGTTCTCAGGATTTACTCCGGGATAGCATTAGTTTCCGACTTTGAAATGTCGGTCAAATTCCTTTCTCGTCTGCTGCCTTACTTCGAAGAAATCCTGAAACGCTTTTTCCATAATTTTCTGAGCTTCCGGATTCAAGGATTGAACGGATTTTATGAACTTCTTGTTCATCACTTCTTTCATCTCAGCTTCCCGGGCAGCCATTTTTTGATGAATAGATTTTCTTATTTCCTGGGTCGCGACTTCGAGAGTTTCAAGCTCCTTGGCCATGCTTAAAAACTGGTCGCCAATTCCATTGATCTTGGTGGCGGTCGATCTGGCCGTTTTTGTGTCAGAGACTGCGGAGATTGCTTTTTCGAATTCCCCCATGGAATCCATAATTTTATTCGCGATCTCTTCCTGCTTGGCTCCGTCGGTTTGGGATGATCCCGATGAATTCCCATCGCTATTGGCGGTGTCGTTCTTGTCACAAGCGGAGAGAAAGAGAGCGATGGCGAGGTGTGTGATTATTGAAAGTCGTTTCATTTTGAGAACTCGTATGATCGCTTTTCTTTATAACGATTTTCAAGGGTAATCCAAGGAGAGGAGCAGCAATTTCATGGGGTAATCTTAAGAGGAAAGTTCGTGAAAATGCAGCCGCATCAAATTTCTTAAGTGAAAATATAAGAAAAATGGTTTCAGGATACTGATGTTAAGAATCTTAGTCAAACCGGGCGCAATAAATGGCGCCTCGGCAATGCCGTGACGCCATTTTGAGGAAAGAGTTGGTTTTTACTTCTTCTCGATCGCGTAGAGGTGGGTCTGGGTGGCGATGTAGAGGACGTCGTTGGCAGCCACGGCGCTGGAGTAAATTGGAGCGGGGAATTCGACAGTGGCCAAGGACTTGTATTCCTTGCCGGCCTTCAGGATGTGAAGTTCGCCGTCCTCGGTTCCCATCCAGACCTTGCCGTCGGCAACGAGGGTAGATCCCCAGATGCGGGATTGGGTTTCATGCTTCCAGTGTTGCTTGCCGGTCTTGGCGTCGTAGCAATGAATGTCACCATCGTATTCGGCTGCGTAGAGGAGTCCGTCGGCCACGCTGAGTGTGGAGATGGAACGTCCGACCTCTTTGGAATTCCAAACGGTCTTTCCGTCGGGGCCGATGCAGAGAATGTTGCCCACGCCGTCGCCGTGCTCTGGGTCCTGACCGATGATAGCGTAGATTAAGCCATCTGCGATAATAGTGGTGCCGATGATTTCACTAGGACCGGAGTAAGTGGCGTATTTGATGGGTTTGCCGTCCTTCATACGATACTCGGGAGGATTACAATCGATGCGCCAGAGTTCTTTGAAGACGTCGAATCCTTCGTCGTCTTTAATCGTTTTTGGGTCGAAGGCGTAGGTGAATCCGTCGCCCCCACCCCAAACAATGGCGTTCTTGTCGCCGATCTTTCCGTAAGCGGGAGAGGACCAACTGGCGTGTAGCACGCGGGTGGAGACCTCGGAGACTTCTTCGCCAGTGAGTTCGCCGGTCTTTTTGTTGAGAGAGATCAAAGACGGGGCGTTGGGCGCGGGGATGTTAGTATGGGACCAATCGACTCCGTTGGACGTCGCGGTGATGAGCATGTCGCCGACTACGACGGGCGAGCAACTTGAGACGTTGTGCGGAAAAGTTCCGATGTTGTCTCCGTCGCGCATGTCGTATTTCCAAATAATATCCGCAGATTGGGTGCCAATTTCGACAGGCGTGCCGTCTTTGGCCGCGGAAGAATATTTGGCTTCGTCTTTAAACGGGCCGTCGTTTCCGTTGGCCATGCCGTCCACGTCGAGACAGATCACTTCGCCGCGGTTGGTGACGAGATACATGCGATCACCGTCGATAGCAGGAGAGGAGCAAAGTCCAACGTATTCCCAGTCGCTCACCTTGCCGGCGCCGAGCTTGGGAATGACGAGCTGCCAGAGGAAGCTGCCAGTCTTTTCGTCGAAGGCCATGAGCACTCCGCGGTCGCCTTTTTGCGCGGGGTCGCGGGGGGATTCGTTATTGGTGCCGACAAAGACCTTGCCTCCGGCTACGACGGCATTGCCGTAGGCCTGGGAGCCAAGCTTGGCGGCCCACTTGATGTTCTTGGCGTCTTTGAGGATGGCGGCTTCGGTATCGTCATCGAGTTCTCCGGGATGGATGTCGACTGGGAGGTTCTTGGCGTTCCCGACCATATTTCGGGAGGCGTCCTTGCCCCACATGGGCCAGTCTTCGGCGGAGGCGGTTGAGAGGGCGAGCCCTGTTAGGAGGAGTCCGGTGGTGGTTTTCATGA
>JAKMEV010000313.1:0-2136 GCA_022425785.1 Akkermansiaceae bacterium
GGCGGGGGAGGATCTCCTTGTTCTCATCTTCGATAAAGCAGGAGTTGATGAAGTCTTTGAATTGAAGACCGGAGTCGAGATTGAAGCGGCCTTCGCGGCGCTTGATGCTCCAGTCCGCCTGGCCAGAGGCGTGGCCGGTTTCGTCCTCGAGGTAGATGGTGTCAAGCGTGACCAGTTGGGCCCGGAGATCGCCCTCGATTTTGAGTTTTTTCAAGGCGTAGTCGTTGCGCTTGAGGTTGCGTGCGCTGAAGGAAAATTCGGTATTGATTCGGTCGGGATGGTTCAGATCGCCTCGAACGACAAACTCGAGTTCGGGGGGTGAATCGTTCGGAAGCTCCCAGCGGTCCATTTCTTCAAGAATAAGATGGAGAATTTTTTTGGCGGGGCTGGGTTCCTTTTTTTGCTCGTCTTCGGGAGTTCTCTTTTTTTGTATCGGAGCCTTGAAATCAGCTTTGAAGGAAACCTGAATGCCTTCAATTAAACCGCTGGCATCATGAAAACGGATACGTCCGGAATCGGTCATAGTGACCCGGCCGTTGATGCCTGAGGCTTCGAGCTTTTCGTCTTCTTTTTCGGTCGGGACCAAGGTGGAACCATCTATGATGATCAGGTTGATGAGTTTGAAATTACCCCGAAGGGCCTTTGTCTTATCAAGGTCGAGGGTGATCTCCTGGGCTTCCAGAATGGGGATGGAATCTCGCTCATTGGCATAGAATTGGACATCGGTGGCGACCAGCCCACGCCGGAGGTCGAAGCGCAGGGAGGTAAAGTCAAGATGAAGCCCTCGCTCGGAAAGTTCACTGCGAACCCAGTCGCCGTATTGCCCGGGAAAGCCGACCTGGTTGAGGTAGATCAGGCCGCCGGCGATCACGAAAAAACCGGTCCCCAGCGCAAGTGCGAGAATGGTTTTGGCGAGGCGAAAGGCGTATCCCATCGGAGGGGATTATAAATCAACTTTCTAAAATCAAAAGATGAATCAAGGAACAGGGGTCTGTTCGAGGGCGTTTGCGAGGAGAGAGTCGGCGTCGGGCGTTTCTTCGGCGAGGAGTCGGTGGCGCAGGACGAAGGGGAAAATATTTTGCACGTGGTCGGGATGGACCTCGCTCCGGCCGTCGAGGAGGGCTGCGGCTTGGGAGGCACGCTGGAGGGCCAGAGTGGCCCGGGTGGAGACGGAGTGATCCTGCCCGAGGGTGGCGCGGACGGCCTGGCAAAGGGCCAAAAGGTAGCGTTGCAGGGTATCGGAGACAGGGAGGGTGGCGGATTTGTCCTGAAGTGATTTGAGTGGGTCGAGATCGATGACGGGCTCGACTTTGACCTTTGGCTGCTCCGAATGATAGCGGAGGATTTCCAGTTGGGTTTGATCATCGGGCAGGCTCATCGGGATAGAGAGGAGGAAGCGATCGAGTTGTGGCTCGGGTAGAGGAAATGTGCCGGTGGACGAGGTGTCGTTCTGGGTTGCAACAACGAGGAAAGGGTCGGGAAGTTCTCTGGTTTCACCGTCGATGGTGACCTGGCGTTCGTTCATTGCTTCAAGAAGAGACGACTGGGTGCGGGGAGAGGCGCGGTTGATCTCGTCGGCGAGGAGGAGATTGGCAAAAACCGGTCCAGGGATGAATTCGAACTCGCCGCTTTGCTGGCGGTAGAGATTGTAACCGAGAATGTCGGACGGGAGGAGGTCGGGGGTGAATTGCACGCGGCGAAAGCTCCCGCTTAGTGAGGTGGCCAGAGTGTGGGCGAGAGTTGTCTTTCCGATGCCCGGGGGGCCGGTGACCAAGGCATGTCCGCGAGCGAGAAGGGCTGTGATTAGCAGGTCCACGGAGTCGGCAGATCCGAGAACCGTGGAGAGTAGTTGGTCGCGAAGTTTAGGAAGGGACATGAGGGGTTGTTACTGACGTAGGAGGAACTCGGAGTAGGGCTCTTCGGTCGGAATGACGACGCGGACCTTGAGGAGGGGGAGGATTTTATTGTCGATCGTTTCGAAAGTGAGGATACCGGAGGCCTTTACCCATTCGTCGACGGCGGGGCGTTTGGCGTCGTCGGGGAATTCCATGGAAACACCGACAAATTGGGCATCGGCTGCACAGCAGGACATGATCTTTCGGAAAATGCGCATGCGGTCACCGGCTTCGTTACCGA
>JAKMEV010000355.1:0-15515 GCA_022425785.1 Akkermansiaceae bacterium
GCAGAGATGGAGAGAAATAGAGTGAGCGTTTTCATTTACTTGGAGAGTGGGACTTGTTGCTTGGTCTGCATGTATTTGAAGAGAGCGAGGACCTCTTCTTTTTTGAGGGCCTGCAGAAGTCCGGCGGGCATCATTGAAAAGTCGGAGACGGTGCGGGATTTGATGTCACTCTTGGGGATGGTGGTTTTTTGGCCAACCATGTTGAGGACGACTTTTTGTCCGTCTTCCTGACTGATGTTTCCGGAGAGGGAGCGGCCGTCCTTGGTAGCGATGGTGACCATCTTGTAACTGTCGGCGATATCGTCGCTGGGGTAGAGAATGTTAAGGAGGAGGTAGTTTAAGTCGCCCCGGTTGGAGCCGGTGAGTTCGGGGCCGATTTTGCCGCCCTCGCCATACATGACATGGCAGGCTGAGCAGAGGGCTTGGTAAATTTTTCTACCGGAGGAAGCGTTGGCTTTGTTGAGGGCAGACGAGGTGGCGAGTGCTTTGTATTTCGCGATTTCGGCTTCCTTGTCTGAGGGGAGTTTTTTGAGGCTGAATTCCTTGGCGAAGTTGGGTCCGAGAAGGAGGGAAAGCGAGCGCGTGACGTAAGCGGGAAGTGCCTCGGGGGAGATTCGTTTTTCCTTCAAGGCAAGATGGAGCGATTCGGCGTAAGCTTTGCGCGTGGCGAGGGTTTCGATGATGGCCTTTTGGGCCTCGGGCTGGAATTTGGGGTAGCGGGCGAGAAGGAGCTTTGCGGCGTCGGGGGTGGGCGCCGAAGTGAAGGCGCGGATGGCGTCGATACGAAGAGCCGGTTCGTCGAGGAGTGATTTGAGCGTGGGAGCGAGTCCTTTATGACGCTGGGTGAGAAGGGATACGAGGGCTTGCTTGCGGTCGGCAATGGAAGCGTCTTTGTTTTTGAGAGTGGCGAGAGCCCGTTGGGCCGCTTCCTTGTCACCGAAGACCTGACTAAGACGGTCGACGAGTTTGTTGAGTTGAGGATCTTTTTGATCGAGAAGGCTTGTTCGGAGGCGGAACCAGTTGGGAGGCGGAGTGAGGTTGCGTTGGCCGTCGAGTCCGAGGAGGATGCCATTGAGGAGAGGCTTTTGAATCGCGGGGTTATTGGTGGCTGCGAGTTGGGTGAAGAGGAGGGAAAAGGCATGCTCCCGGTCCATCTCGACGATTTTTTCAAGGCGCGCTTGATTGAGGTCAATGAGGGGGACAGGCTTGGCCGGAGTGGTGATGAAGGTGACATCGCCATAGGAGCGTTTGCCGTAGGCTTCCCACTTTTTCGTGAGCGCTTTTGGATCGAGCTTTCCAGTGTGGATCAGGAAGCGATGACGGATGGTTTCCGTTTGGCCTTCTGGGACTTTCCAGTCTCCGAGAATGGCCCGGCAAGGTCCGATTCCGAGCTGCCCATCGACGCGCCAAGGTTGGGGGAAGTCGGAGTTCTCCGGATGATCAAAGATGGTGATGTGGCCCCAGTCGTCGCGGCCTTCGATGTCCATTCCGACGTCAACCCAGACTGCGCGCTTGCCTTCGGCCCGGCTGTTTTTTTGGAGAGCGGAATTGACGACTTCTCCTTTTGTTTTGCCGCGATGCCAGGGCATGCGAAGGAAGAGACCGCCGTATTTGTATTTGCCGATAGTGACATCAGATTTGCCGGCGCCCTCCCAAGTGAGGTCGAGGACGTGCTCGTGATTTGAGGCGGTCATGGTCCAAGTCTGGGTCTGGGTGAGGACGGTTTGACCTTTGTCGCCGAGGAGATCGTAGGAAGTTTGCCAGGAGACGGATTGGCCTGTCGCGATGAGGACCTTGGAGTAATTTCGTTTCCAGTGGTCGGACTGGAGATTGTGGAAGTAGTCGCGCTGGTTCACGCGGGTGAATCCCCAGTAGAGACCTGTTTGGTGTTTGTGATGACCGGGGCTGAATTCGGTGAGGTCACCTTTTCCATCCGGAGCGACGATGGGGTGAAGGTATGGGCGGGTGGTAGGGCCGGCGACCTGAGTAAGAATGGCTTTCGGAGTGGCCTCGCGGTGGACGGTGATAGTTCCGGTGTGCTCGTCTCTTTCGAGGCGAAGCTTGTCAGCGGCCACAAGAGAGGTTGTGGTGGCCAGCAGGAGGAACGAGAGAAGTCGGGTCATTGTTTTTTGATTTGAACTGAGTAGCGTCGGGGGCACCACGGAGATGTGGAGGAGTGTGTCGAAGTTGGGTTATGGCTGGTTCAACGCACGGGGGAAGCTAGCGTTTCCACCATCCATTTCTAGTGCAGGAACGATTATTTTGTGTATTAAAGCGACATTTCTCTTCGCGACATTGAATTGCAACGATCGATGAAGAGAGAAGGTGGGCCCGGAGAGCTGTGAAGAAAGGTTCCAAATTGATTTAGACCCTTTTTATTAAAAAAAGGACAATGATGGGAAGTTCGAAATGGATGAAGGAACTGGAAGGATTTTCCGAGAGCGTGAAATCGCGAAAAAGAAAAAAACCGGCTAATACTTCTTTGAGACAACCTTAGTGAGTAAGAACATCACACGAGTGCCTTTTAGATGACTGAAGATCAATCACGACACGAAGAATTCGTTTCCCTCTACGTGAGGAATGAAGCGGCGATCTTTTCGTTCGTACTGTCTCTGGTGAAGCACAAGGCGGACGCCGAAGATGTGGTTCAGCGGGCAAGTGTGACCATGTGGCGTCGATTCGAGAGTTTCGAGCTGGGGACTAACTTCAGGGCTTGGGCGTTTCAAATATCTAAAAACGAAGCGCTCAACCTTTTGTCGAAGAACAAACGAGACCGTCATGTCTTCAGTGAAAAGCTCATCGCGATGCTCGCTGATGAAGCCGAAGAACGGGCAGATGATCTCGATTCCAGACAGCGTGCTCTTGATTTCTGTGTGGAAAAGCTGCCGCCGGACGAGCTTGAAATCGTGAAGGGATGCTATCGCGAAGGCGCGACCATTCGGTCCTTCTCCGAGCAAGCCGGGGAGACAGCCAATAAGATTTACAAAAAACTCAATCGAGTTCGTCGCAATTTACAAAGATGCGTTGAAGCTCAGTTGGGGCAGGAGGAGGTGAGACAATGAATGATGATGAATTGCAGTGCTGGATTGACAAATCCTTGAGCGAGACCGCGACGGTAGAAGAAGCGAAAGCTCTTGAGCAACGCTTGCTATGCGATGCGGAGGCCCGGGCTCACTATTTAAATGAGGTGTATCTTCACTCCTCCTTGCGTCGGCGGTTCTCCGTTGACCCAGAGCAGGTATCATCTCTCAATATCGTTCCCAATAAGAATAGGCGGAGGTTTGTTATCGGCTTGGCTGTGGCAGCGTCTCTGGCTTTAGTTGCTGGAATTTTGTCGATCTTGGAGTCCGATTCGAAATCGCCCGCCTCAATTGCCCAAGTGGTTGGCGCTTATCGCAGCGATGGGAGCGCTTATGTCGCCGGAGAGATGGTGACAGTGGGTAATCATTCTCTGGACCGGGGTCTGATGCGCTTGGATTTTTCGAATGGTGCCCGTGTTACCATCGAAGGTCCCGCTGAATTTGAGATAAGCAGTGAGAAGCGCATGGTGTTGCATCGCGGAGTGGTAACGGCCACAATCCCTGAATCGGCGATTGGCTTTGTCGTCGACACCGCCGCGGCCCAGGTGCTTGATCTCGGAACTTCATTTGGGGTTGCAGTGAGTGAGGATGGCTCAACCGATGTGTGTGTGTTTGATGGTGAAGTAGAAGTAACCAACCAAACAGACGCGGCCCCTCGCGTCGTGCGGGAAGGTCAGGCTGTTCGGACCAGCGGGCCATCGAAGGCGATTGACTCGGTAGCCTATGAAACCGCTCGCTTTGAGAATGCGTGGCCGATGAATTCCGGGGTTTTACAAACGACAGGTTCGATGCGCTTTGTTTCTCCCGGACCAAATTTCCATCCCGGAAACTATGAAGACAACGAGCACATCATTGTCTTTCCCGAGCGCAGGGATTTTGTTTCGGAGAAGGAGCTTAGGTTGGATTTGGTTGATCCCGGCGAGTTTGTCATTTCGCATTACAATGATAAGGCGGTCCTGCCAACGGGGCGACGTTTGACCAGCTATCTCCTTCAGCTGAATGCCTATCCAGAAGGAGAGAATCCCAATCGCAGGCGGAGCGTTCGCGGACAAATTACATTTTCCAAGCCCATTGTCGGGGTGATTTCCGATGACCGCGTGCTGATTGAGTCGGAGGCCATTTTTGGGATTCCCAATGTCACTTATCCGAGTGCCCGAATGATCGAGCCCCGTCCCGAAGGAGACAAACGACCAGGATTTGACACCCTGATTTTGGTGGCTGACCGGAGGACGCTCATCATCGAATTGCAGGAAAATCCTGGCCATCTGGACCAGGTTCGAGTGCTGGTTGAGGCTGAATAGAAACGCCCAATGAGATTTCATATGCACAATCTTTTCCTGTTGCTTCTCCTGCCTTCCGTAGTTTTCGGCGCGAAGGCCCCCAACTTCCTGATCATCTACGCTGACGACCTTGGCTACAGCCAACTCAGCGTTCCGATGATGAAGGGCAAGCCGGAATATGCTCATTCGCTTCATCAGACGCCAAATATTGCAAAGCTCGCAAAACGCGGGATGCGTTTTTCAAGTGCCTATGCGCCATCGCCGGTATGCACGCCATCGCGTGCGAGTATTCAATTCGGAATGACTACCGCGCGTGTCGGGTGTATTTCGATCCACGATGTTGTAATGAACAAGCGCGAGATCGACATGAGCAAGAACTTGTCGATTGCAGAAATGATTAAGGCTGCGAACAAGGATTACGTGACTGCTTTTTTCGGCAAGGGCTGCACACCCATGGGGTGGTTTAAGGATCATGGATATGATGTCACCGACTTCAATCACACTCACCCGAACGGCAATGCCCACGGCGATTGGTGGGAGCCTCAGACCAAGACTCCCATTCCTGATGACGACCCCAAGCGAGTTTTTAGTCTCGCAAGAAGCTCGGTTGATTTCCTTGAGAAACGAGCCGAAGACAAAAGGCCCTTCTTCCTCACGATCTCTCACTACGCCGTGCACGTGCGCAATACCTCCCTGAAGCAGACTCGTGAGAAGTATTTGAAAATTATCGCAGAGCAGAATGGAATCGAAGGTGGGATTTCTGACGCCAATGATGCCAAGAGTGGTCAACTCCGCTCGCTATGGGAAAAAGCCAACTATGCCGCCATGATGGAAGACATGGATACTTCCATCGGCCTGGTGCTGGATAAATTAAAGGCCGTAGGGCTTGATAAAAACACCTATGTTATCTTCTCTTCCGATAATGGTGGCGGAAACCAGAATCCGCCACTTCAGGGTGGTAAAGCCAAGATGTGGGAAGGTGGTTTGCGGGTTCCAATGATCGTTGCCGGACCCGGGATTGTGCCCAACTCGCAATGCGATCGGCCGGTGGCCCAGTGGGATTATCTCACTACCTTGCATGACCTCGTGGGCAGCGAAGTTCCCTTGCCCAAAAAACTCGATGGCATCAGTCTTCGTCCGGTTCTTGAAAATGGGAATGCCGGTCAGCTTGCGGAGCGGGACACAGGCTTCGTCTTTCACTTTCCTGCTTTTTACACCACGCCAATCACTTCATTTCGCGCGGGTGATTATAAGCTCATGCGCCAATTGAATACCGGAGAGATAAAACTCTTCAATGTCGCAGATGATATGGGGGAGACGAAGGAGCTCTCAAAAGAAATGCCGGAAAAAACCGCGGAGATGGTTCGAGATTTGGATGCCTATCTTAAAAAGGTCGGCGCGTGGACGATGAAAGAGGTATACGATACCCGACAGGAAGAACTCGATGAATGGATCGAACGCGACAAGCTACGTATCACGGAAAACAGGAAGCAGCTGGAGACACCGGGTCTTGATGCTGGTAAACGCGACAAATTGAAATCCCAACTGGAATCCTCGCGACAGAATTTGAAGAAACATCAGAAGAATATCGAACTGCTGAAAGCACAGCGAATCTCATCACGATGGTTTTAGCTAATACTCCAAGGAATTGAACAAATGAAACTTCAAACCTCAAAGAGAAAGCGGATCGCCCTCTTGGTTGAATCCTCCCTCGGATCGGGGAGATCGATTCTCCGGGGGATTTCTCAATTTGCCCGGCAGGTCGGAAATTGGGAACTCCTGTATGCGCCTCGTGGACTTGAGGATGTTGTCCCTGATTGGTTGGAATCCTGGGAGGGCGATGGCGTCATTGCCCGTATCCAGGACGAAGGGATGTTGAGTGCTCTGGAGAAATTAGAGATCCCGATCGTCGATGTCCTGGGGGTGCCGGATCACGATTTGCCCTTGGTGCGGGTCGATGATGAAAAAATCTCTCGGAAAATAGCGGAGCACTTTCTGAATCGGAGTTTTGATCATTTTTCTTTTTATGGAATCGAAGGGGAGAGTTGGTCCCGGCGGCGGGAGGATGCCTTTCGTCAAGCTACCGCGAGCGGAAAATCGTATGCTGCCTTCAATTCACTTCGTGGGATCTCGGAATGCAACAGCTCGCACTTTTCCAAACTCAAGGAATGGCTTCTCTCGCTCCCCAAACCGGTAGCGATGATGACGTGCAGTGATCAATGTGGTCTGACTCTTGTCGAGGCCTGCCGGGCCGCCGATATTACCGTGCCCGAAGAAGTCGCGGTGGTGAGTGTGGATAATGATCGCGCTCTCTGCGAGGTGGCAACGCCGAACCTCTCAAGTATTCGAGGGGGGCATCAGAAGGTGGGATTCGAAGCTGCCAATCTTTTGAATCGATTGATCGACGATACACCCGTCTCATTGAACCGGATTCTTATTTCTCCCAACGAGATTGTGGTCCGCGATTCTTCTGACGCTCGCAGTATTTCCGATGCCGGGGTAAGAAATGCGATCCAGTTCATGCGCGAACATCTCTCTGAACCGATCACCAATGAGACAATCGCGAGAGCGGTGGGCCTTTCGAGAACCCGAATGCAAGTTCGCTTCCGGGCGGAGGTTGGGATGAGTCTTCGCGAATTCCTGGCCGAGCGGCGATTGCGGCAAGCCGAGAAGTTGATTCAGTCCACCGATCTCACCTTTGCTGATATTGCCGAACGTTGCGGATTTCGGCACCACGAATACATGGGGTATGTTTTGAAAAAGGAGCGGGGTGTTACGCCGAGAAAGTTGCGGATGGAGGCAAGTTCTCTTTCTTCGTAGTGAGTGATTCCTTACTCTTGCAGATGAATCGTGACAGTCGCCGTTGGTGTGGCGCCGAAGGAATACGATTGATGACCGGTGGGGGGATCGGCGTCCTGTCCAGTCGGGGAGTTGATGAGGATTTTTTCTTCAAGCCATGGTTGGAGTTTCAAGGTCTGGAGTGGATTGCCAGTCACCGTGACGGTCTTCTCAATCAGGCCATTTCCAAGATCGGAGCGGTCGATACGGACATCGACCCAATCGGTTTGGCCGGGTTGTGTGACCGGGACTTTGAGTTCCATGAAGCTCCACTCCTCGGGCATGTGATCAGCAATTTCAAACGTGCCGTCGGGGATCGAGTAATCCAGTCCGGCAATGCCGTTGAGGATGAGAAGGATTTTACCCGCATTGAAGTTGGAGTATTGGTCTCCCCAGATTTCCCAACCGCTGTCGTACGATTCGGGGGCGACCGGAATGCCCCACTTGAGGTTGTATTTTTTCAGGTGTCCCAGCCCCATGACATTGGCGTTTTTACCAACGTGGCGATCATACATGCCCATGATTGAGTAGTAGGCGAGGTCGGGAGCGGAGGCGAAGTCAGGGAAGATGTGATCGACATCCTGCATCGCGACCAGGGTCGGCGGGACCGGGCCGTTAAAGCCAATCTCACTATTGACCGCCCAGGTCTCGGTCATGCGGCGTGCCCAATCCTCGGGGAACCAGTTATTGCGCATGTAGGCCATCCCGGTCCAGTAGAGTGCGCGGTCGGGGCTGCCGGGAGGATAAATCGCAGCAGCGTTATTCCCCCAGTAGTCAGGCTCCGCCCGTTCCCACTCACTGTTCATCCAGTTCTCGAGATTGTCGACGTCACCCACCGAATGCCAGTGAGCCACGTCAGCAGGATTTCCAGTCAAGATAGCCATCTGCTTGAGGCATTCGACCGCATCGTAACTCGCGCCCCAATGTTTCAGCATTCCGTCCCAGAAGAGTGGTTTGAAATAGGGTTCGTAGATGTCTTCGATGAAGCCGAGATCGCCGGTGTGTTCGTAAATGTCCCACGCGCCGATGACATGATCGGTGGTCGGTCCCCACACGGGTGAGAGCCAAGACTGGCCCATGTTGTCCGGAAGTCTGCCGCCGGACTTGGCATGGGGGAGCAGGGCGGACCATGTGAGCACGTTGCCGTAGGCATAGTAATCTTTATCCGCGACCCAAGCACCCACCTTGATCTGAAAGTTTGCGTCGAAGCGATGCATGCCCATGAAATTGTTCACCGCGGTCTGGGTGTGCGGATAGACTTCCCATCCTTCGTCGACGTCGATGTAATACATCAGGTAGATTGCCCAAAGGTAGTAGTAGATATTGACAATGTCAGGGTCGGAGCAACGGAAGTAGGGAATCTGGTTCGTCAGCAGATCGTTCATGTGTGCCGTCTTGGCAGCAAGGTGTCCTGCCGGGTCAGCGAGGACGGTGCTCACCCGGTCACGTGCATCGGAAAAGGTGTCGTGCATTGCCCAGCCAAGGGCGACGCCTTCCGGACCACAGGCCACTTTGAAAGAATACTGCTGTCGTCCGTCGCCATCTTTAAATGCGGAGTAGTCGGTAAAGGTCTCGGAAGTTGAGACCACCGTGCTCATTCCGTCATACATGAGCGTTCCCTCGGTGTCGGTGCCTTCAAGCGGTCGCGCCAATGCCGTGCCGCCCTCGGTGACATGCACCATGTTGTTTGCGGTGTCGTGGCGAACGGTGGAGGTTGTTTGCACGCTGCGATTACTGCTAACGTAACTCTGACCGGCGAACTGAATTTCAATTGGCTCCGAGGCTGTGACGATGGTGCACGCGACGTCGTTGAGAGCGATGAATTTATCCTCACGAATTTCGACGCCACCGACTTCGTATTCGCAGATCACTCGGTCAGGCCGCCAGAACATTTTTTTAGGGACGGGGTTAGGGAAGGATTGTCCGTTCACGAGGACCGTGCCATAGGCGACCTTGGAATCCCGATAGAATTCCCAGCCTTGAAAGTCGTGACCGGTTCCGGTGGTTGCCTCTGTAACGATGCCAATCCCGCGTCCGCGCAGGTCGTGGTGGAAGGGGTGGGTTAATCCCAGGGTTTCGTGTTCCTGAAGATTCCAAACGTTGTATTGTCCTCCAATGTAGTAGCTCACATTTCCAGCCAGGAAGGCATGCTTCTTTCCCTGGATTTCCTGAGTGAGCATGGTGCAGTAGTTCTCGTGAGGCCAGGTGGTGGCGTCCTGTTCGCCGATTCGGAAAAAGCCCTTGGGCCCACTACTAACCCCTTTGAGATATTCGGTGTTTGTTGGCGGGGTGGCCGGGAGATGATTCGCCGCTGGCAGCCAGTTGATGAGATCAGTTGACCATTGGACCTGGTAGATTTTCGAGGGCTTGCTGTCCCAGGTGATGATGCTGTCGTCAGTGCCCGAGATGAGTTCCAAACCTGAGGTTATCGGCGCATAGTCAAGATTGGACATCTCGTAACGATCGAGCTTGATGCGCGGTAAAGTTGCCTCGTTGTTGCCGAACTTGAATAGGACGATCTCGGAAGTTTTCAGAGCCGTAGGAGTGATGCCGACTACGGAGGTAAGTTGACTCCATGCCTCGTCATTGACGGAGTAGCTCACCGTCATGGTGTTGCTTGCTTCCTGATAATTGAATTGAAGATTGAAGTCATCTCCGTCTTCGATCCCGCCCACTGATATTGGGTCTTCGAGATTGCCTCCGAGTTCCGACGAAGAGGCTCTGAGGTTCTTAAAGCTGTTCAAGACCACTTCGAGCGAAGCGCCCGGCCCGGTGAAGCGAACCTTGAGATCAGACTGGGTGCCGCCGGATCCGTTGAGAAAAAAGGGACCGAGTTCAAGGCTGACCTCGGCGGTGAAGTCACCTTGTCCTCCAACGTCGCGTCGGAGTCCGGCAGTGGAACTCTGGGGGCCGCGGATGAGATAGTGACCGGTTCCATCGAAGCCGTCGTGGGCTGCGGGATTGATGACGGTCCATTCCGGATTTAAGTCTGTTCCCTCAAAGTTATCTGCAAAATTTGGAACCTGTGCCCAGCTGGTGTTCGCCAAAGCGATGAGCAGGGAGGCGGCGACCTGAAGCTGTGCTAATGAAATCATTTGATCGGTGTGCGAAGCTACTTTGCGATGAATCTTAACCGCCAATATTGTTGGGGATCGGCTCGTTGGGGGCTCCGGTATTGCAAGAGGGCGTTTCCGCCGGGGAGGGGTTGATGAGAGTGGAGGATGAACTCGTCGGTGACGTTTTCCCATGGACCGGAGAGGGAGCCCGAGTTGCTCTCGATGCGGAGCTCAAGGTCATCGGCGGCGAGTTTGCGAATGACGCTGAGGAGCACGTAAGGGGAAGGGGATTGCTCGATGAGGAGGTCTTCGATTTTAAGATGAATGAGCCCCTCGTTAGGAAGCGCGGCGTCAGGCCGACCGCCTTGTGCATATTCTCGGAACAAGCCAATCCCGTCCTTGTCGATGTCGAGATCCGGGTCGGCTGGCGTGAGTCCGAACCCTGCGACCCAAGAGGCGAAGCTGCAGGCATCCTCGTCGCCCGGACTCCCTCCTTGGGAAACGCTGGAACGCCAATTGGCTGGGTCGCTATGGTCGGGGTTGGCGTTGGGATCGATCAAGGTGAGGGAAAAGCCATTGCCATCGGGTGCTGAAGACCAGGGTGATTCGTCGAGGTAGACGAAGTCACGAATTGGGATGCCTGCGCCGTATGACAATTTGAGCTGCTCGCCGCTATTGGAGAGGCGGTCGCCTGCTTCCCACTCTCCGGCGATGGGATGACCACCCCCATTGCGTGACTCGAAGGCGGCTTGGTTGTTGACCACTAGAACGCGTGCTCCGGGGGCGATATCGGTGAGGGCACTTTCGAGAAAATCGAAATCAACTCCTTTGGTGAAACGGAGTCCGGAGAGGTCAATAGTGGCATTTCCGATGTTGGTGATTTCGATGAACTCGAAACTTTCATCGCTGAAGCCAAGTGCTTCTTCCGCCGGGGTGGCCTCAGCGGGGTGATACATGATTTCAGAAATGACAATGCTTTCCTCAAGAGAGGTCGTGTCTGGTGCTGATGCGACCAACTGCAGGGGCTCTGACCAGTGGCTCCAACGTCCGGTGTCGTCTTGATGCCGAACGCGAGCGCGGTAGGTGCTGCCGGGGCGGATCGGAGCCGATGGGATGGCCTGGGATGTCGTGAAGGTGTTTTGTTCGCCGGATTCCCAAACGGCGTCCCATTCCATCTGTAAGGTCTCTCCGGTTGGGACCAGAGGTTCTTTTGCTGTGACTTCCAGATTAAAAACTAAATCGCTACTGCCACGGGAATCTTGATGGAGTTCGACGGCGATGATGTTTTTGCCAGCGACGAAGAATGATGGGCTGATCCGAAAGCTGTCGAAGATGCCTTCGTTTCCAGAAGCATCGGAGAGCACATCGTAGGCGATCGCCGTGCCCGGATCGAAGCCGTCGCGGATGACCTCGGTTCCATTGACGTAAATGACCGCGCCGTCATCGAGGTGCAAGTTAAACTCAACGTATTCGAGGACAGAGGGATCATCGAGATTGATGCTGCGACGAAAATAGGTGGTTTCGTGGCGGTCGAAATTGATACCGCCGTAGTCGATGGTTGTTGCGAAAGTATCGACGCCGGAAATTCCACCATATCCGGCCGGAGTGCCGCCCGTGGGCCAGTTCTGGTCCTCGAATGCCGGTTCACGCCATGCGGTGCCTTGATCACTCCCGTCATCGAGATACTTCCAGTTCGAGCCCGCCGGGACTATGGTGAGAAGTCCATCGCCGGGTGGTGTGACTTCAGCGATCCGCCATTCCATCGCAGCAAAGCTCCCGTCGCTCTGGGGATCTGCGTAGGGAGAGGAATCGAAGGCTAATCCATCGCTCGGAAAACCCGCAGGGCCCGAATAGGTGAGGGTGGGGGTGTTGGGGATGAGCTCAGCCTCGCCGCTTGTGACTTCAAGACTGTCAAGGTGCGCCGCGCGGCCACCGGATTCCACATTGCCGCCGGGCCAGCTTCCTCCGACGAACGCAAAGTTGTTAAGGTCTTCGACCAATGCGTCGAGCGAGATCGCACCCTTTCCGCCGAGCGCATTGTAGTTTCCAGCATCCGGCGGGGAGCCCTTCCAGCGATCAGAGTCTGCCGGGATGATAGGCGCGATCACTTCGGAAAATTGTTCAATCAGCGGGCTGATTTGGTCCTCCTGCCAGAGGAGGTCACGGATTTCGCGAATGGTATTGTAGTAATCGGGCCAGAGTTCCGGAGTGGAGGCGTTGTCACCTCCGGTTGAGGTCGTGGGGAAGATGGAATTGTATACCACGTCATGTCCCTCGTTAAAAGTGGGTCCCCAGGTTGCATCACTGTCCCATGGCAAGATCCACAACTTGCCTTTGCCTCCGTTGCCGGCCGTGTAGTCGGGGTGAAAGTAGTAAGCCATGTTCTTGTTGGCACTGGGCCAGAAGTCGTAGCTCCGGATTGCTTCGGAGAGGCCGTGATAAAGGGAGTATTTCTTGAGGTCGACATGTTCGCGGATAAAGGCCTCACTGCTGTTTCCAGTCAGGGAGTCTTCAATGGTGTCGTGGTCCGAGCCGTCGGTCGGCGCGAAGGCTCCTTGGTATCGTTGTTGTCGCTCCCAGCCTTTTTCCTGATTGATCAACTTGTAGAGATTTCCTTTGGGCAGTCCGTGTTCTTCGAGAAAGCGGACGTCATAGGTTTCGACAACATACTGCAGGCCCCAGAAGTCACCACGCCACTGATCCGGAGCTTCTTCGACGCTGTCGATGACCCGTAGGTGCGCCCACAGAGTGTCTTGGGCAGGCAGGCCGATTTTGTTCCAAAGAAACATATTGATCGCCTCGTTGAGCGAGTAGGTGAGAGTGCCACGGTTTTCGAATCCCTTTCCCGTGGTGAGAGTACGCCACTTTTTCTTGAAGGGAGTGCCGTCCTGTCGGTGCGCCTGAATGTAGTGGCCATTGTTGAAGCGAAAGCGCATCGAACGCTTGCCGCTCTTTTGATAACGGCCGTTGGCTCCGCGCAATCGGTAGCGGATATTGTCATAGACAACGCCATTGTATACGAAGGTGCCGGTCCAGTTGTAGAAATGCCGGTCACGGTGACCTTCACCCTGATTGATTTTGTCGGCCGAGCTCCAAGCGTAGCACTCGCGCCAATCAGCGTCGCGCGTGATCACTTGGTAGAGAGGCAGGGTTGTCAGATCCTCCGAAGAGTGGCCGTTGTAATCGGGCACACCGTCGTAGATGAAACAGGCGAAGTTGAGCGCGGCATCATCGGGATAGGGAACGCGTGCCATGAGGCCTTCACCATCCTCTACTGTGATGCGATAACGCAGCAGGGTGCGATGTGATTGAGGAGGGATTGCCACGCTAAAGAGCCCGTCGTCGGCGAGGTCGTCGGCTCCAAGTCCGTCGTCCTTCATCGACAGGGTGATCCAATTAGCGGGATCGTTGTAGTCCGGGTTTTCGGAGAGGGGAGTCTCAGGGTTGGTGAGGGCTGCCGGGATGCGTCTGTTCACGATCGGGTGGGGAAGGTGGGAGGGGAGGTAGTTACCGGGAGTGACAAGTTGGTAGTTGAGCGCGACCGAAGCGACACCATCGGGATCCGTGATCCGCGCAGTAATGGTGATGGTTTCACTTGAAGTCGGCGTCTTTGGCGAGTGGTTGACTTTGCGAATGCAAGGCGCGGCATTTGACGCGAAGACGCTGTTGATCTCGCCTGGTGTTGGATCGGAGAGAGAGGACCGCCACGAGCTGCCAAGGCTGTTGTCGAGGTCCGCGTTGATGAGTTCGATTGAAGGGCCTCCGCCATTCGCGGTGACGGGCCAGGGGAATCCCACCTTGTAGTCGGCTTCATCGATCACGGAGTCAGTCGTGTCACGGAGTCGAACCGTCTCGCCATTGGAATTAAGCTTTCCAAGCCAAGGGCCGTGAGCCGACACGCCGAAGGAAGACGCCATCGTCGCCGGGTCTTCTGCAATCAAGACGAAAGAGCCTGCCGGAAGTGGCGTCGGGTTGGTGAAGGTAAAGTCGACGGCCGACGAAATTCGCCAGCCATTGAGGTCAACTGCGTCCGGTCCGGGATTGTAGATTTCGATGAACTCCTCCCTCACCGGATTCTCTGGCGGGTTGAAGTGAATCTCGTTAATGACCGGTGCTCCTGACGCGATGCCGATGCAGGATAGCAGGGACAATTTCCACATCAGATCACAAAATGAATAAACCGGCAGGCAATTACGGAGCGGGTTGCTCCTCAACCCGGAAGAAAATCACTTTGGGAGGACCATCGGGTGTTGCCCCGGGGTTGGGCTCGGCTGGCTCTTCGAGAGCCGGGTAGGTCGTGGTGGTTCCCTGAGAGGCAATGTCGTCTGAGATGTCAAAGTCCCAGGTGGTGAGATCGAAGCCCCAGTTGATTCCGTATACTTTTCCGGGCTCTGAATTCCAAGTGAAGCGGAAAGTGTCGGCGACAGGATCGTAGTCAATCTCGGTGATTACCAGCGGCTCGGGCTCCGAAGGGTCGACTGGATCGACAAGCGGATCGACAAGATTCCAGGAGTCGATTCCGGTGATGATTTCAGTCGCTTGGTCACTGCCCCACTTGAAATTTTCCACTTCAACAAAGTTCGTGATAATATCGCCAATCGGCCCATCGATGCCTCCCCCGGTATAAAATGGGATTTCGGGGTCGTCGTTGAGGGCGTAGGTGACCGTAATTTCATCCGTGGCGATATCGTACTCATGGAAAAGCTTCAACCGATCGCCATCCGCGATTTCGATGTTGGTGTTGGGTTGGATGTTTCCGCCTCCACCGTCTGAATCATTATGGAACAAGCGCATCGCTCCAAAGCTATTGAGAACGATCTCCATGAAGCCGTCGGGACCGAACATTTTCCATTTGAAATCCGACTGGGTGCCGGGATTGGCATCAAGACGGAAGGGTTCCAGATCCACTTCGATTTCATTACGAAATGAGCCGGCGGTGCCATTAATATAGCGGACCAACTTTGTTCCGCCTTCGCCATGTTTGGCGGTCATGACATATGAGCCGTCGTCAATTCCAGTGTGGCCATTTGCGTTTCCGTTTTGAGACCAGACACCCGTATCGAGCGGCCCGGTGAAGTCTTCAGAGAAAAACTCGACCTGTGCCTGTGCGCACGAAATCCAAGCGAAGGTCGCCAAAAGCAGGAGAATCGGATTGGTCTTCCCTCTGTGAATGGTCTGTTTGATGTTTCTCATCTCGATGATTCGTTGTTTGTTTTTGGTGAACTGGGCCTAGCGACAGCTCCGCTAGTGAAAACTAGATG
>JAKMEV010000382.1:0-3245 GCA_022425785.1 Akkermansiaceae bacterium
GACCGTGCGCGTATTCATGGTAGTTCCCGTGGAATCCATAGTCGTCGCAGAGGGTCTGGAATTGATCCGCCCGTCCGTCGCCATTCGTGTCAGCGAGACGGGTGAGCTCGGGCTTCTGCATGATGACGATGCGGTCTCCTTTGTCGTCCTCAATCTGAACTCCAAGAGCTTCGTAGGTTCCTTCGGCAAAGAGGGACCATTTGTCGTCACGAATGCGCCAGACTCCGGCGGTGCGAGTGGTCACGACGATCGTTCCATCTTTGGCTACGGCGATGCCAATGGGCTCGAAGAGTTGGTTGCGACCGTAGAGGTCTTTGGGGGCAACCCAGGTTTCGATTGAGTAACCGGCGGGCAGTTCAAGAGGTTTATTTCCAGGCTGGGAAGGACGTTTCTCAACAGGTTGGGGAGCCCAATTTTCCGCCTTGGCGAGACTTGGACGGGCAATTAAGCCGGTGGGAAGTTCCGCAGTGACGAGGTAGTTGGGACCTTTGGCGGGATTGAGGGTAATGATCTTTCCACTCAGAGAACCGCCGGTGACTTTGACCCCGGAGAGGTGGTTGGCGTCGAGCTGGAATTTTTGCGGTGAGGCCAGCTTTCCGGTGATCGCTATCTCGAGTTGGCGGTTGCCATTGAAGCGAATCGCCTGGCTCAGCTTGTTCTTACCAACGCGGAAATTGAACGAGGGCGAGGAATCTTTTTTGGATAGCGAGTGTCCGAGGAATTCCGCATCGATCGACTCCGAAATCGCGAGGAAATCACGATCGTCCCAAAGCCACTTCTTAATGGTGCCGTGATCGAGGACATCGGGCTCCTTGTGGTCGAAACTCACCGGCTCACCTGACTGAGTCAGTGGCTGAAGAAGTCCTTTGCTGTCTGCGATACCCTTATTGATAAAGCCACGGACAGAGCCGGGTTTTCCCCGCCCCTTGCGTTCTGAGGAAAGATTGAGGAAGCCTCCCGTCCAGACATTCCTGAGCGAGAGAGTCTGAGGATCGAAAGTGTAGTTCATGCCGTCCGGAAGGCCCACGTGCAAAGCACGTCCGCTCGATCCCCGAAGAGGTGCACGGAAAACCCGCGGGCGATTGGTGACGGGAATCTCGTTGGCAATTTCCAACAGGGAATTCACTTTGGCGGTCTTTGGCTTATCAACCATGACCTTCGAGGGGCCTGCTTCCCCGGCTGGCGCGAGAGTGCGGAGGTAGTGAAACAAATTGTCGAGGTCGCGGTCGGTGATGATTTCCTTGGGATACATCGGCATGGCCGGAAGGTAGGCGGTTCCCTTGGTGGCTCCGGATTCGGCGACAGCAAGTTGGTCCCACGATTGGCGGACGGACCGATCGAAATATCCGCGATCGGCCTTAACGGTCATGTGCTCGGTTTTACCCTTGGCCACAACCTTGCGATCACGGGCTTCGTTCAGAAAAAGTCCATACAGTGAAGGTCCCGTCTTTATGGAGTCATCAGATGGCGAGACGGTATGGCATTCCATGCAGCCCATCGTGTCGAAAGTACTCTTACCTTCGGCGACGGCATCGATTTTCTCCTGCGCAAGGAGGGCGGGTGAAATGAGAGAGAGAAGCAGGAAGCGTTTCATCGCCCACTTCCTAGAGTGACGAATGTGGTCCGTCGAGAGAAGAAGACGAAACCTTTCATCCTTAAGGGCCCACCCAGGACAGGTAATCTAATCTTCCTGGACTAACTTTGCCGCTTCAAGATCCCTTCGCCAGCCGACGGGTTGGATCCACGCTTGCTCGCGCTGATCTTTGTATGAGGGATTTACGTGGGGGCGCGACGAAGTCACCACCGCCCGGACGTAGAGCTCGTCTCCATTGAATTCATACTCCGCCCGGTCACCGCCCACCGTGGCAAAAACTTCGCCGGTGACTTCGGGCGTTGAGCGACGCGTTCCGATAAATTTCGTTTCGTAACTCACACCGTCGATTTTTTTCATTTCCACGACCTGCTTTCGTGCGCTTTGATCGTAGTCGATCGTTTCCATCTCGACTCCGCTCGAACCATAAAACTCACCCCGCTGCATCGCCTCCACCAATTGCCCCGCCTCCAGCGACTCCGACCAAACCATGACCCAACCCCGGCCCGGCGAAACGTCGCCGCCATGATAATTATGTGAGTCATCAGTCGCCACACCAAATAAAGGCGGCGATTTGTGGACGAGAAGACGCAAGGTGTTGGCAATATCCCAAATCGCTTCATCGCCCGGGCGGTTTTCGTCTCCGAGATGATTGATTCCCGGGTGTCCGTTATAGACCTCGAAGAATTGCTCTTCGACAACCTCTGCCAATTGCTGCGGCGTGACCGACCATCGAAAATTCGGGTGATTAAGGTGAGTCAAAATCGGACGCCCCAATCGCTTCGACTGCTCTTCCACCATCTGCAAATTCTTGCGCATCGTCTCCACCACCGACTCACCATGCTGCGGTTTGATCGGCTCGGCCAAATTGACGGCATTAATGTGCACTTGATACTGTCGGAACTTGTCTGTGATCTCCTCGGCCTCGATGAGGAGAAATTCTCCCTCCTCTTCAAATTCCGGGCGAATCTCCTCCAGCGTTTTCAAACGCACCTCCCGCGCGTCGCCTTCCCCGCGAAGCTCCACCCACTCTTCACCAAAGCGCTCCAGATACCGATCCAGTGTTCCGGTCTTCCCCACCTTGCGACGCTTCTCAACACTCGCCACCTTCATCCACTTCTCACCCCGACTCAAAAGGTTATGGTCCGACAAAGCGAGAAAGTCGTAACCCTGCTCCTTATACCAATCGACAATCATGTCAGGAAAATCATTCCCGTCACTCCAAAGCGAATGAGTATGCGTGTTTCCCTTATACCAGGCTCCTTTCTCATTCCAGGTCCCGGGCTCCTCTTTTTTCCCGGGCCGCACGGCAATCACAACCGCCAACACCACCGCCAACAGCAACAAGAAGGGAACATATTTTTTCGCACGCATCGTCCCCCATACCCTGCTATATCCAGAGGACTGTCAACACTGCGAAAAATCCACTTTGGCCTTCCTCATCAAGATTTCAATGAAGAGTGAGCCGCTTTCTCCACCTCTTTGCCCCCGAGATTCATTATCGTAAGAGTGAGCACCTTTTCATCGGCCTTGCAAAGAGACGAAAACGCCCTTGCGATTTCCACCCCATCCTCGCGCGGCACCAAAGGCCAACAATAATTTGTTGCAACAAATTACTCTTTATTGCGTTTCATTCCTCATGCTCCGCTCATTC
>JAKMEV010000412.1:0-2431 GCA_022425785.1 Akkermansiaceae bacterium
ATATTACAGGGTGCGACAACGAATTCCGTCCATAACCTTGCGAGTGAAGAATGTTACACAAATTCGGTTGGTTGAACTTGGTTTCCTGTCGATTTACCGGTCAGCCTGCCACATGGGCCCGACCACGAACTCGTTGACTCGGATTTGTTCTGCCTCCGCGATTAATTTCGCTGCGCTTGCTCGACTCAAAGGCTCGTCCTGCGCCGCAAAAGAGCTTAAAAACAAGATGGATACCACGAACGAGGCCTCTCTCAGGGTATTCACACCTCCGCTAAGGCGGCATTTCTGGGGATTTATTCACTAAAAAAAGACTGAATTCCCCTTACAAGTTCCACTTGGCAACCCACCCTACTCTCCCTTAATGTCCCGCCCCTGCGAATGGGTACACTTTCTGCACACTATTTTCGATTTCCAGATAATGAACTTTTACGATCCTCGTCACACTCCCGATAGCTCCGGAACCCTCCACCAATGGGACAATGAAACCGCAAACTGCGGAATGGGAGCTATTGCCAACCTTAATGGCGAGAAGTCCTACCAAATCATCGACTATGCCATCACCTCGGTCTGCAACATGACCCACCGAGGCGCCGTGGATGCTGATATGAAAACCGGAGACGGCTCCGGCGTGCTTTGCCAAATTCCCCGGCCAATTTTTGCCAAGGCTGCGGCTGGGTTTGGCTACTCGGGATCTGCCGACGATCTCGCAGTGGGGGTATACTTCCTCCCTGAAGACGGAGCGGCTCAAATTAAGTCCTTCACCGAATCTGTTCTCACCAGACGCAATATCCCCTTCATTGGATGGCGTGAGGTCCCCGTCAATCCGGGTGAATTGGGCAAGCTGGCCTTCGACACCCAGCCCGTGATTACTCACCTCCTCGTCAGCCGTCCTACCGACGTCGATGCCGATCACTTCGAGCGTCTCCTTTTCCTGGTCCGACGGGAAGTTGAGCGTGAGTTCAAGGAGCAGGCTAACTTTTACATCCCCACCCTTTCCAGCCGACTCATCAGCTATAAGGGACTCGCCATGCCCGCGACGCTGCGCGCTTTCTACAGCGACCTACAAGATTCCGACTTCCAAACCGGCATCTCTCTTTATCACCAGCGCTTCTCTACAAACACCTTCCCTGCCTGGCCCCTCGGTCAGCCATTCCGGATGATGTGCCACAATGGGGAAATCAACACCGTCCGCGGAAACAGGAACTGGATGGCGTCCCGTGAAGAGTTTTTCGAATCAGAAATCTGGGGCGACGATGTCGAGTTCCTCAAAGATCTCCTCTCCGACGGAGAATCCGACTCTGCTTCCCTCGATCACGCTCTTGAGCTTCTCGTCCTCTCCGGACGCCGCCTGGAGCACGCCATGTGCATGTTGGTTCCTCCGGCTTTCCGTCACGACCAGGAAATCTCGGAAAGCGTCCGAGCGTTTTACAACTACATCCGCTCCTTCGCCGAACCCTGGGATGGACCTGCCGGGCTTGTCTTCACTGACGGAACCAAGCTGTGCGCCGGACTCGACAGAAACGGCCTGCGCCCGTCTCGCTACACTCTCACTGACAATGGACTCCTCTACATCGGATCTGAATCCGGAGCCGTTGTCCTACCCAGCGAACACGTCATTCGTCGTGGACGTCTTGGTCCCGGCCAAATGATCTCAGCCAATACTGAAACCGGAGAATTTTTCAATGACCGTGAGATCAAGGAGCAACTTGCCGCGCAGAAGCCCTATGCCAAGTGGATTGATGAACACCGCATCGAACTTAAGGACTTTACCTCGCACGAGGCACATATTCCTTCAGTCGATTTCGAACCGGTCGAGCTCTCCCGCCAGCAGGTCACTCATGGCGTGACCGCTGAGGATCTTGATATGGTCTTTCCTCCCATGATCAAGGGGGCGCAGGAAGCAGTGTTCTCCATGGGAGATGACATCCCACTGGCTCCGCTTTCCCGCTATCCACGTCTTCTCTTCACTTACTTCAAGCAACTTTTCGCCCAGGTAACCAATCCTCCCATCGACCCCATCCGGGAATGGGCTGTGATGTCCCTTGGTGCCGGTCTGGGGCCCGAACAAAACCTCCTCACCGAGACCGCCAAACACGCCCGTATTCTTCAGCTGGGATCAGCTATCTTGTTTGAACAAGAACTCGATACTGTGATTAACCGAACCGAACACGGCTTTTCTACTCTCGTCATCGATACCACTTGGCCTACCAGCGAAGGTGAAGCCGGTCTCAAAATAGCTCTGGATCGCATCTGCGCCGAAGCCGAAACTGCGGTAGACAATGGTACCGAGATTCTCATTATTTCCGACCGTGCCACTTCCGCAGAACGCGTTCCAATTCCATCGCTTCTCGCAACCGGATCAATTCACCATCACCTAAACCGCTGCCGCAAGCGTCTTCGCTGCTCCGTAGTTGTCGATACCGGCGAAGCC
>JAKMEV010000440.1:0-3591 GCA_022425785.1 Akkermansiaceae bacterium
GACGACGAGTTATTGCTCTTCAATATCGTGCCCGGAGTTTCTACCGAGCCTGTTGACGGTGACGCCATCGCATCTTTGGCGGCGGATTTTGATCAATCCAACTTTAGTTTGCTCTCTTTACAGGATACCGGATCAACGATCTTTGACGAGATAAGATTTGGAACGACATTTTCCGATGTCGCGCCGGGAGCGGGGCCCATCGCTCCGCTTGCAATTTCAGAGTTTGATTATTCACCTGCGACCAGGGAGGTCTCTCTCACCTGGAACTCCAAGCCGGGGAAATTCTACATTATTAAGTATTCTTCTGACATGGTTGATTGGACGAGTGACATTGATGATGGTGCTGCGGCAGATGCCGGAGAGTTCACCACGAAAGTTTATAATCTTGGTGCGGTTTTCGGAGAGGCTCCCACGAAGGTCTTTTTCCGTGTGGAGGAGGCTCCGTAGGTCCGGGGAACTGCGCTGCGTTGGATTGATCGTTTGCCCAAGCCGAGGTAGGGGGCGGCTTATCTCACATAAACCACTTTCCCGACGAGGGCGATCATGGGGAGAGGGCCGATGTGTCGGCTGTCTCTTGATTTGACACGATTGTCGCCAAGGAGAAAGCAATGGTGTTCGGGGATGGTGATGGGAGGAATGTTCGCTTGGTCCGGATTGACGGTCGAGACTTCTTGCAAGACCTCACCGTTGATGTGAACGATACCCTCTTTGATTTCGACGGTGTCGCCAGGGAGAGCGATGACTCGCTTGACCCAGGTTTGGCGGCGGTTCCCGGGATTGAGGAAGGCGACGAGTTCGTTGCGAGCCGGTGATTTGTCTCGATAGCTGTCTTTGCGGACGAGAATTTTGTCTCCTTCATTGAGCGTCGGGCTCATTGAGCTACCGGCCATTGTGAAGAGGTGGAGGAAATTTTCGCGAACCGAGAAAGCGAGGCCGGTGGCGAGGGACATCATGAGGAAGGTCAGGGAGAGATAGACCGAGAGGCGGTTGCAGTCCTTGAGACGATAGTCTTCCCGGCTGGAGAGGGCTATTTTTCGAGCGTCCCACGCGGAGTAGGCGGTGGGGATGAGAGCGAGAATGACGACCGTCACCAGCAGCGTCAGCGGAGGGGCGGATTTTGTGGCGAGGAAGACGATGGTGAAGACGAGGAGTGCGGCGAGAGAGGCGAGATGAAGAAGGCCGCGTCCTAGAGCGCCGCAGTAGATCTGTCCGAGTCCCGGAAGGAAGAGGGAAAGGTTCAGGGCGGTGGATGGCTTCCGTAGTTTGACGGAGCCGAGGTCGTTTTGAGATGATGGGTCTGAATTCATGAAGTCTTAAAATGCGAGGTGAATGATGAGGCCGAGTTTTCCGACTCCTGCGAGGAGGCAGGCGGAAGCGATCAACCAGGATGGACGGTTGGATTGAGAAGTGGTTTTTGGAAGAGGTCGGGCGTCGCTTTGGATTTGTCTCATGACGGCACGAGTGAGGTGTGCTTGCGGAACTTTCTTTCGCGAGGTGATCCAGGATTCGAGATCTCTTTCTGTGGAGTCGGACATGGTTTAGTAGTGGCTGAGGCTGGCTTTTAGAAATGCACGGGCGCGGCTGACGCGCGACTTGATCGTGCCGACGGTGGTGGTTTCGATTTGCGCGACCTCGGCGTAGGAGAGGTTTTCGAGAGCAACCAGGGTGAAGGCACGTTTTTGTTTGTCGGGAAGTTGGTGGAGAGCGAGATCGAGTGTTTTTAAGCGCTCGCGCTGGGAGAGGTCGGGCGCCGGGGTCGCTCGTTCCGGAAGGTCGGCGAGCAGCGAGGGGCGTTTCTTCTTGAGGGCATTGATGGTGCGGCTGCGGGCGATCATGAAGAGCCAAGTGGAAAAGCGACTGCGGGCCGGATCAAAATCTTTGAGGCGCCGGTAGACCTCGACGAAAACGGTTTGCGCGAGGTCTTCGGCAAGGCGTCGTTCGTCGTTGAGAAGAGTGGCAATCATGCGGAGCAGGCGGTCTTCATATTGAAGGACCAGGTGTTCAAAGGCCTCGGTTTCTCCGTCGACGACGCGTCGGATGATTTGGAGTTCCTCGAGTTCAGTCATTCGCTATTCCTTGATGATACCGGTGAGGGAGAGATGGGTTCCAATTATTTATTTCAGCCGTATTTGATGATTTTGATTAATAAGTCTTAAATGATTTTGTGGTAAGTTGGTGAAATAATGTGTGGGTTGATTATTTTCTGATGTGTGGACTTGCTCCCTAGAAATCAGGGGAGACCGGCTGGAGTCATTTTGTTTACAGGCTTTCACGCCTGTCTCTGAAATCGATTGTGCTCGTCATTGGAAGGGATTCTGATAGTTGTGCCGTCAGCGTTAGCCCCCTAAGTAATCACGAAGTGCGAACATTCATGATGTGCTGAAAGATAGTCAAAGCAGGAGAGACAAGTTTCCTGCGATTGGTTATCAAAGGGGGAAGGCCAGCCTCGGCTGAAAGCGAAATGAGAATCATCTTGTTTCAGTTTCAGTCACCGTATCAGCATGAAAACCGTATCTGTTTCCATTTTGTCAGCCCCTCGATGTGAGGGAAAGAAAGGGAGGATTTTCCCTACTTCATTCGTGAGGCTCTTGGCAGCTCTATGCTGCTCGTCCATTGGGATGGTCTTTGCGGCAGACATCACCGTGAATACCCCGGCGGACCAGTCGGATTCTCCGGCGGGGCCCGAGGTTTCACTGAGGGAAGCCGTAAGAGATGCCGTGGCAGGAGATCGTGTGGTATTCGACGCGACGGTTTTTGCTGATCCAGCTCCGGTGATTTCCTTAACGAGTGAGATCATCGTCGATCAGCAGCTCGTCATTGATGCCGGGGACCTGGCGGGAAAGGTTGTCGTCAGCGGTGGCGGGACATCGCGTCTTTTTAGTATTTCCGATACCGGAAATTTGACGCTGAACGGACTCGTCCTTACAGATGGCGGCGGAGCGGGTGCGACACAGAATGGCGATGGCGGTGCGGTCTATAATGATGGAACGCTGAGTATCACCGAATGCACCTTGCGTGGAAGTATTGCAGGGTCGGGTGGCGCGATTTTCAACCGTGGAAGTCTGACCCGGACATTGGAGATCTCCAACAGTACCATTTCCGGAAATACGGCGACTTCCGGGAGCGGAGGGGGGATATACAATGACGGAGCCTTGACGGTGGCTCAATCTACCTTGGCGGGCAACACCGCTAGTGCGTCTGGTGGCGCGATCTACAATCTCAAGACCTTGACCCTGACGCAAAGTACGCTCGCCGGGAATGTCGCGCCACTTGGTGGGGGTGTGGGGGTTTTTGATGGGAGCCGGACCTCGGTGCTGAATTCCATCGTCGCAGGAAACCTCACCGCTCCGGGAGGAACAGACACCGACATTGGCTTCAATGGTTCACCTCCGCCTGCTTTTAACTTTACCCTGACCGAACCCAACCTCATCGGAAGCAACCACAGTGTTTCCGGGTTGTTTCCGGAAGGTCCGCTGGTGGGAACACCGGCTGCGCCTTTGTTGGCTGAGTTGACTCCTCTGGCAAATCACGGGGGAACCACCGAGACGATGGCCTTGATTCCGGGAAGCCCGGCGATTGATGCCGGAAGCG
>JAKMEV010000441.1:0-4969 GCA_022425785.1 Akkermansiaceae bacterium
CTTTCAGAGAAGCAACAGCATCCTCGAGATCCGCCACCGCGAAGGCCAAGGGTGAACCGGCATCGACACGCGCGGCCACTATGTCCAGGAGCGGGGCGACATCAAGCATGCAACGTCTCAGGTTATCGAGAACCGGCAAAAGGGGTGACACATCGTCGGATTCCAAAGCCTCGGTTACGGCGATCATATCCATCTGCTCGGCGACAATATTTCTCATATAGCCCGTCGCAAAACCCACGGAGCGTTGAAAGATCAGAAGACTTTGCAACAATCCAAGCTGTTCGTTTTGATTGGTCACGATCGCAAAGGCTTCAGCCAAAATATCAGCCGCTTGCTCCTGGTGCCCGATCGCTTCGTCAGCCTTATTCGCCTTCAGTGATTCAACCGCAGCACGCAATGCTTTCTCGGCCCTCTCCATCCGACTGAGCAGGGGCGGAATGTCTTGATCCGACTTCAACTGATTTTGCTTCGCGAGGTCGGAATTAAATGTGGAAAGCTCCTCGGTTAAAAGAAGTTGATCCTCGGCCAGAGCATCGACCTTTTTCTCATCGGCTGCGGCAATGTCGGTCTTCTCAAGAAGATCGATGACCTGGGCTTCATACCCCTCGATGAGCGCAAGGCGTTCGCCCGTCACGGCCACCAGGGTGCTCAAGCCGAGAGTTTGAAGCCCCAGCTCTACGGACCAACGATCCACAAGTTCCGCGAGTTCCGCTAGTGACTGCTCTGCTTCAACTTGCTGTGAAACGGCTGCATCTTGTTGCCCAGCCAACAACTTTTCAATCGCACCCGCCATCGCCCGATCCGCCTTTTTCAACATCGCTTGAACCGGAGGCGCGTCGGGCCAACTTTCATCAAACAATTGGGTCCGAGGCGCAGGCACAGTTTGCAGAAGAAGAGTCAGCAAGCCCTTACGAAGCTTTGTTTGGGTTTGTGCGGATTGGGCACGTCCTACCTCAAAAGCTTGCGCAGACATGCCAGCACATTCTTCGCGGAGCACCGCCTGAGCATTGACAATCAAACGCATCTGATCGCGGGTTTTGATCAGGGTGGAATATGCCCCACTGAGACGCACACTAAACTCCGCATCGAGCAAGGTCGTGACCAATGCAGCCTGTAGCGGCTCCGCTTGATCGCCCTTGCCTTGCTTAATGAATTCCGCAGCTTGACGCATCCGCTCTTCGGTCTTGGCTCGCTGCAAATCTTTGACGCTTTGGATCAATCGAAGAACAGCCAGTGGACGCTTTTCATAGCGCATGCCTTTCTGAAGATCAGCGATCAGACGATGAGTCCACTGCGCCAACTCTGCTTGCTCTTTGGCGAGAGTGGGTTTCATCTCGTCCGATTGATCTTGGACCGCACGCCATCGCAAGGACGCCTGAATCTGCGCCAGCATGCGGGCTTCTCGCGCGTAAACTTCCTGAGCCGTATCAATCGATCGGAGCAAAACGAGGCTCCCCAATTCCCGGGCTGCTGTATTAACGGATCGGGCTGCAGATGAAGGATCGGGTGATTCATCCGTATCACCCGCGGCGATGCCGGATTGATGACGCAAGCGCGAGGCCGCCTCACCCAGATGTATGTCGGCGATGCCCAGTAAGGCCGAGCGAATTCCTTCGAGGGACTCACCCTCCGGGGCATCCGAAACATTGTTGATGGCGAGGTCATCGAGCAAGTCCTTCAACTGTCCTGCAATTCCATTGAGTTGGTCCCGGACCAGTTCCTGCCGGATCGCTTCGATCTGACAGGACTGCATGTAGTCAGGAGATGTCGGCTCAAGATTGCGGACACTTTCAAAGGCTGTCCGCTGCTGGCGATATGCGGTCTGAACGCGCGAGAGCAGACCGTCTTTCTTTTTCTGGATTTGTTCTAAGTAATCCTCTTTGGAAAGAAAAGTCACCCGACGAGTCTCCGAACGAACGACGTGCGGACCGCCTTCTCCCGGATAACGGTCGCTGACTTCCAGAGTGAAGGAAACGCTGTCTCCGATTTTCAAATCAGGAAGTGACTTTCGGTAATCCCAGTCGACCGGCTGCTCGCCCTGATCACTCACGGCGGAAGGCTTGAAATCAACAGATGTTTCATCACGTTGATTCACCCGATAAGCGACCGCGGCTGAACCGATACCGTGATCATCCTGGACACGGGTCGCGAGGCGGAGCGGACGACCAACCATCGCTACGAGATTCGATTCGGGCGAGGTCAATTCAACCCGTGGTGCTTGGTCTGATGCGACCTGGAGATAGTAGCGTGGACTGGTAAAAGTGAAACCGTGTTCTTTTTCCACCCACGAGAAACTGTAGCCCCGCGAGGCTTCCACCTCTTCTTCATGGACAAGCTGACGGCCGTCCTTGGTCACCTTGAGCGGAAGCGGCTCTTTGCCGTCACGATTGAGCGCTGCCTCGCTGATCGTAGTGTCGAGAGTAAGATCCCAAAGGAGACGAGTGTTTTGTGGAACAGTCAGGGTCAAGGCTTCGACCGACTCGTCCGGGCGTTCGAGGTAAGTGGGAAATTCGACCCCGACCTGCACGTTCTCGATCCGCGGCGCGTTGATCACCCGCACCTCGTGCCAATCACTGCGCGCGTCTCCAGCCTTTATCCGGTAGCTGAAATCACGGGAAGCTGAGGCCAGGGTGTATTCGCAACTGCCCTCGGTAATTTCGAGTTCTATTTCACGTGGGCTCCCCTCACCCGTGCGGAGGAAAATTTTTGCATGGTCGGGAACTTCTCCGTGCACGCCAACTAGGATTTGAGCGCGGTCACCCTCTTTCACCACAAGGTCACCTGACCCCAGATCGAGCTTGGTTTTGGTCGGGTAGGCGATCGAAGTCCAGGGAGTAAAGATACGGGCCAATCCTACCGCAAGAAAAGGCCCCCTGATCATGGCGAAGACCAGCACCAACATGGCAAGAGACACTGCTATCTGAAGTGGAATTCGAAGGGCTTGAAAGTTGACAACCTTCACGGGCTCTACCCCTTCCGCAGCGCTCTCGGCCTTTTTTCTGGCGGCTTCCAAGAGCGACTTCGAGGTCCCCGATGTTGCCTCGGTGCCCTCGAACTGCACCGCAGTGACGAGAAGACTCTCAAGTCCCCCGTGCTGGCTTTCAATGTCCAGCGCAGCTTGCGTGGCATCGAAGCGCCGGAGCTTCCGCCATCCGTGTTTCCAGGCTTGATAGAAGGACACCACCAAAAGGATAACCAGGACCACGGCACGCCCTGCACTCGGCAGATAGGCGAACCGGTCGATGATCATCCCAATAAAAAAGAAAGGAATCCCCCAGCGGCACATCGCCAGCAAACCGGCGATCATATGCTTGTGCTGCTTGCGTCGCCAGACGGCATGCAGGCACGATTTCAAAGATGGCTCTTGAAAGGCGTTAGTCATGGCAGGTCGTGTCTTCTTCGGAGGATCCATTCTGCTCCCAGCAAGCCGACGAGAAGTAGGATAACGAGCCAATGATCCCACAGCGGACGCTCGGAGCGAACCGTGGTAGTCAACGCCTCGCCATTTACGAGCAAAGCAAGTTTTGGAAGTTCGCGGACGCCAAGAGTGGCCCCACCAGTCAGATCGGCAATGAGTTTCAGGTTTTCAAGACGCATGTCGGTTTCCGTCAATTCCTGGCGAATGTCACTTACCTGGAATTCAGTAATACTTGAAACCTTGCGGTCATTTTCGTTGGCCTCCATTCGGTAACGTCCCGGCCTTGGCGGAGTGAAGTATCCTTCGTAGAGTCCGGGCTGTGAGCGATCCGGCTGCAACTTAATTTGCTGACTAGCAGCAGCCCCATCGAGCCCACTCACAACGACGTCAAAGCCTGATTGCACCACCGGTTCAAAGTCGTCGTCGAGGACTTGGGCATAGAGCCGACCCTGGCTGCCGACAAAATAGGACGAACGGTCGGCTTCAAGGCGGATGCGCTTATGCTCTCCCATCAGGCGCGAGAGCGTCATGAACTGAATACACTGCGACCAAACTCGCCAGTGATACTTGTCACCAGTCTTATAACGTAGTCGCCACAGGCGGTCCGAAGCGATCGACATACACTTGCCCGTCCCATACCGCTGCCAAGCGACCAAAGGGTAACTCTGATCCCGCTCGGTGCTGTCGGAGAGCACCGCAAGCACCGTCGCACCTGGCTTGGCAGACAACAGCGGCGGCAACTGATCCATTGGTGCCATCCGGCTCCAGATACGATCATTTAAATCATCCTCATTCTCCAGTGTCATCACCAGACTGCTTCGGCCCTCGGGGGTCAGGACGGGATAGACCGATTCAGACACCTCTGCCCACTTTTCATCAGGGTCAAACCTGACCGGGATCATAGTCTGCACAGGGGTCCCCTTATAAGAACCCGGCGAGTGCATCGGACCACAAAGCATCAGCAGTGAGGCGCCCCGGTCCCGGATAAGTTCCTCCAGTAGTCCAAGCTCTTCATCGCTGAAGAAGGCGGCATCCACGTCACCGAGAATGACCAAATCATACATAAAAGCCTCTTCCCGCTTGCTGGGAAACCGCTCGATATGCTCCGGAGAATTTCGTGCGACCTCAGGTCCCACATTGGACGCAATGAAGGTGGCATTAATCCGTGGGTCACGTTTCAAGATCGCCCGCAGGTAACGGAATTCCCACCGAGCATTCCCCTCGATATACAGCACGTTCACCTTTTCATTCACGACCCGGATACTTCGGGTGATCCGGTTGTTTGTGATCGAGACTTCGTCATCAAACGGCTCGATGACCACGTCGATTTGCGCGGCGCCCTTCTCATAAATATCAACGCGAAAGTCAACCTCTTCGAATTGCAAACCACCATCAAAGCGAACCACGCGGGAGGAGACGCGGCGATCATTGAGGAGAACCGACAATCGAGCTGTCCGTTGCTCGTATCCCTCTGATTGAAGATGGACCCGGACCGGCACCCGGTCGCCCGAAAAGGCCACCTCTTGCATCACAATGTTGTTAATCGAAACA
>JAKMEV010000458.1:0-7725 GCA_022425785.1 Akkermansiaceae bacterium
GCGGGGTGGGATCGTCGAGGGGGATGGTGGTTTTTAGGATTGGTCTGGCGGGATTGGAGACGTCAACGAGTGAAATGGAATTGGCAACAGCATTGAGGACCCAAGCTTGGGAAAGCTGGCCTTTGGAATTTGATTTGAGAGCAATACCACGAGGGACGGAATCGACTTTGACCTCGCCGAGGACTTTTCCGCTGTCGGGGTCGACGGTGAAAAGTTTGTCGGAAGCGGCGGCGGTGGCGATGAGTGTTTTTTCGTCGGGACTGAGTTCAATCGCGAATGGCGAGGCATAGGTATGCTTCGGATCAGGTTGCTTTGGCGGGAGTGGTTCGAGGTTGAGGAAGCGTGGTTTTTGAGCGGCGTTTTTTTGGAAATCAACGCGGGTGATTTGATTGAGGAAGGGGCGGTTCTCGAGTTCGGTGAGACCATGTTTCTTGGTGCCGGAGCGACCGTTGGCATCATTGCGGGCGTCGATTTGGGCGACGAAGACGGAGCCCATGGAATCGACGGTCAGGCCGAAGAGAAGCGTGCCGAGAGTGTCGACGGTTTCGACGAGGCGGTCGGTTTCGGTGTCGTAGATGAAGAGATCTTTGTCGGGAACGCGAGGGTGTTTGACGATGTCGACGACGTGCCCGAGGGAGAGGATGTTGTTGTGGGCGATGGAGTGTTGATGGGCATCGAAGGTGACGAGGTCGCCATCGATTTTGTAGCCACCGGAGAGTTGGGTTTTGTTGTTAGATTCGAAGGGAAGGACGTAGAGCTTCCCGTTTCTAACAGTAATGGCGCGGGGGTCTTGCGCGGGGATGGAGAGGTGTTTGGTGACCTTGCGGGAGGCAACATCGACTACGGCAATTTTGTTTTCCGAGGAGAGCGCGACGTAGGCTTTCTTATTGTCGGCGAAAGCGATGCCGACGGGCTCGTCGAATCGGGTGGCACGTTTTTCGGGATCGAAATCCTGAATGGTGGCGATGACATGAAGGCTGGTCGGGCTTGCCGGGTTGGTATCGATGACACTCACGGAATCAGAGATGTGATTGCTCACCCAGACTTCTTTGCCATCGGGACGGATGGCAATACTGACGGGGTCGATGCCGACGGGGATGCGTTTGATGAAGCGGCCGTTTTTGGTGTTGATGACATCGACGGTGTCGGCGGGAGTGTTGGCGACGAAGAGGGTGTCCTTGAGAAGGACGATGGGTTTGAAGTGTGGACTGAGAAAGGAGGGGTGGCCGACGGTGGCGGGTTTTGGCGGGCGAAGGGATGGGGCGGGTTGTTTGTCGCGCGCGGGAAGGTTGTCGCGCGCGGGAAGGAGCCAGATCCCGGTGAGAGAAATGGTGGTGAGGAGGATGCCAAGGGTGAGAGGTTTCATCGGAAGAGATTGTTATTTTCCGGTGATTCTTTGGATGGCTTCCTGAGGAAGATTGGAGTTCTCGAGCCACTGCCGGGCGGCTTCCGGAGCCTTTCGCATGTAGACGCGTCCGGTATCGACAAGGGCCGAGGTGCGGGATTCAGGGTCTTGGATAGACGAGGCCCAATCGATGGCGGCGGCGGGATTGTCGTGGACCACGCGGGTGGCGTAACCATAGGCGGCGGCGTCTTTGTCGGATGAGGCGGGCATGGCAGAAATGTATCCGGCGGCTTCTTCAGGGTTCTTTCCGGCCCAGGTGTGAAGGGTGGCTCCGATGCCGTGCGAGCGGCTTTCGTTTTCGGGAGTGCCTTGCAACCAGGTGAGGGCTTGTTGTGGATTCTCGCTCGCGATCTGTCCGGCGACACGATGCATCGTGGTGTTTTTGAGAGAGCTTTCCGGGATGGATTCGATCCAGTCGGTGGCCTTGGTTGGGTCGCCGGTTTGGAACTGGGCGCCGACGATGGCGTGCATCATTTGATGAGCGCTCTTGTCGCCCGATTCGTATCGCTCGAGGACAAACTCGGTGGCGAGGTCGGGGTCGGTGTCAACGAGGCCTGAAACGAGAGAGCGTGAAAAGTGAGAAGTGAGGCCATCGGCGGTGAGTCGAGGGTGAGCGAGGAGATTCTCGTAGGCGGGGTTGCTTTCCATATCGAGATTCTTGAGCCAAGCGATGGCGTCGGTGGGATTGGCATTGGCCCAACCGGCGATGGCGGGGCCCATGTCATCGCCTTCAGTGCCGATGCCGAAGACGACGGCATCCTTTCCGGCCATGGAACCCCAAGCATAGTGAAAGTCGCGATACTCGGATGAGGAAGGTGGGAGATGAGCGATGTATTGGCGGAGGAGTTCGGCGTTTTCGGGAGTGAGTTGCTCGAGGATTTCCGCGAAAATTAGGCGTCGGCCGATGGGGCCTTTGGCAGCTCTCATTTCCTCTCCCAGAGCGATGAGGTCTGCTTCGGCAAGAGGGGGGTCACTTTCGGTGGATTCGTCCTCGCTACTTGTGGTTCTTTTCCGAGAAGTTGCGCCGGAGCTATTGGGGGAGTTTCCCGAATTGATGGTGACGCTGGTAGTCTTCTTTTTGGAGTCCGGGGCCGCGGTTGATTGTTCGGCGACGAATTTCGATCCGAGAACGAAGGCGCTGACGGCGACAAGGGCCCAGCCGAGGTGAGTAAAAAGTTGTTTGTTCATAAGGCGGCTATTTGATGGTGGTGTTGTGATCCTCGGCCCATTGTTGGGCGGCTTCCGCATCTTTGCGATGCCAGATTGAGAGGGAGCGCTGGATCAGAGAGTTTTTGAGTTTTGGTCTGGTGATTTTTATAGACCAGTCGAGAGCGGTTGGAGGATCAAAATCGAGGGCTGCGGTGGCGAGTCCGGCGATGGCATGATCTCTCACCGAGTCATTGGTTTGTTCTTGGACCCAGGTCGTCGCGGCGGCGGGGTTCTGGGTAGTCCAATTCCAGAGGGTTTTGGCAATGGCGTCATTTCGTCCCTCTCCTTCGGGCTGGGAAGCAACCCAGTCGGCGGCTTTGGCCGGTTCCTTGCGCGCCCAGGTGGGGGCGACGGAGGGAAGGTGGGAATCGATTTCCTGATCCAGAGAATCAAGATGGGCGGCGGTTTCGGACGGGGTGTTTTGAGACCAGATTCGGAGGGCCGAACGGGTGGCGTTGGCTTCTTCCTGCTCGGAGAGAGTCTGAGCCCAGGCGAGGGCATCAGTGGGTGAATTGCGGGCCCAGGAAGAGGCGATCTCGCCGACGATGTGTTGCCGGGCCGGGCCGGGGTCGAGGGTGAGCGCGAGGGTTGAAGCCTGTTCGGGATTGGTGGAGGCGAGGCTGCCAAGAACACCGGAGTAGGCACCGCCGCGTTGTTGGTCGGGGAGGGATTGAGCCCAGGCAAGAGCGGCGGGGAGATCCTGACGGGCCCATTCTTTTGAGATCGTTCCGGCGAGAGCGTGTCCCAGGCTGGGGTAGAAGGCGTTGGTGTTGTTTGGGTTTTTCAACCAATCGGCGGCGCGTTGGGGATCGTGTGCCGCGAGGACGGCGAGGATGGTGGTGGGGTGACCACGGGACTTGGTGAAGTCGGCGGAGTTAAGCGAGTCGAAGGCGGCCTCGGGGTCTTCCTTGGCCCAGCGGGAGAGGAGAAGATTGGCAAGCATTTTGGCTTCGCTGTCCCACTCGGGAGTTTTCAAGCGGAGGAGATCGAGGGCTTCGATGATGCGGGCGGAAGGAATGCTTTTGGAAAACTCATGGAGTGATTCGATTCGTTCGGTAGGATCGGTTTTGGCAAAGATGGCGATGAGGTCTTTTTCGTTGTGAGCGAAGTGAGTTGCCTTGCGAGGGGATCGGGAAGGTCGGGTGTTGATTGTCGATTCCAGAGAGCGGGAGTCGAGGGAGGTTTGGAGGTCGTTGATTCGGGATTGTTGAACCGCGATGACGGGAACTCCAACCGCCAATGCGGTGACCGCGATTGAGTTGGCCTTCAGAAATGCGAGGAGGCCTCCGCTGGTAGCGGCCTTGGTCGCTACGGAAGTGGTGATTGTGGCAGCGAGGGTTGCGGGTGGGGCCGTGACAGCATTTCCGGAGATGGTGGTAGCGAGGAGAGCGGCCGAAGTGGTAATGCCCTTTTTGGAAAGAATGGTGCGAAGTTTGTCGAGGGCGCGGGTAGTGCGCATGCGGGCGGCGTCGGTTTTGATGCCGAGTTGCCCGGCGATTTGGGAGTGGGTTTTGTTTTGGTAAAAGCGGAGGAGGACAAGCGAGCGATCTTTTTCGGGGAGGTCGTCGATGGCTCTATCGATTTCTGGGGCGAGGGCTTCCCACGATTCTTGGTCGTTGTTCATGGCATCGAGAGAAAGGGCAATTTGTTCACGTTTTTGGCGTCGGACCTCCGAGCGGATATGATCGACCGAGGCGCTGTGGGTTTCGCGGTGGAACCAGGCGGTGAGAGGAAGGCTGGTGGGGATTTTGGAGGCTTTTTTGATGAGCCTGAGAAAGACGGTTTGCGAAATGTCGCGGGCCGCTTCGTCGTTTCGTGTGATGCGGCGGGCCACCGAGTGGACGAGCGGGAGGTGCCGGTCGACGAGGGTGCCAAAGTCACCGCCTGAAGGGTTTCTCAGGTGAGCTTGGAGGAGTTCGTGGTCGGACTGGGGCACGGCTTGTAGAGTGATCGGTGGTCGCGGGGGCAAGCGAACAAACTTATTTTACGGGGGCAGAGCATCGATTGTCTCATGAGAAGCTGTTGAACTGAATTCAATTGATTGATTCCCTTGCTGGACAGCTCCCCGGGGAGCGTCATAGGCTACTTTATGGATCATCCAGAAAACCCCTATCAAAGCCCGAGTGCAGAGCAGACCGGACCACCCCCCCCCGCGCCACCTTCAGGAATTCCCAAAGTATTTGGAATTCTGCACATCATTTATGCCGCATTAGGCGGACTTCTTGCTTTGCTTGGTTTGGGTGGCGGGGCCTTGATGAAGGCGATGTTTCAAGAGGCGACGAAGGTGGCCAGGGAGGAGGGCCAAGATATTTCAAGAGTGACTGGCGCTTTGGATAGTTTAATCACGATTTCCATGGTTCAGTCTGTTGTCGCCATTGTGTTTGCGGCGCTGCTATTAGTGGCTGGTATTAAGCTATTGAAATACCAGGACTCGGGTCGAAAGCTCAGTAATATCTGGGCGATTAGCCGGATGGTGGTCGCGATTCCATTGGCTTTTATGGCTATCAGCGCGCAGGCGACATTGCAGGAGGAAATTCAGAACCTTTCGAGAGAAACATCAGCAATTGATATGAGCGCGATGGCGGGAGTCGGTGGCCTGATTGGCGTTGTCCTGGTGTGTATCTACCCGGTATTGAGTCTGATTTTCTTGAACAAGGAAAAATCGAAGGCGGCGCTCAAGTAAGCGGGGATTTCGGAAGGAATACTCTATAATGAAATTAGGGCGCGCAGGTGGTTGCACGCCCTTTTAATTGTGTGGGATCTGCAGGAGATCCGGTAATTAATGGGGAAAGGATGTTCGTTTCCATGGAAGAGATTCGATATTCTTACTGAAGATCATGGCAGGACAGCGGTATCACTTTTTGGACGGGTTACGCGGGGTGGCGATGTTGTTGGGGATTGTGTTGCACGGGGGGATGTCGTTTTTGGGATTTCCGGGGTGGCCGGCGGTGGATGTGAAGTCGGACCCAGTTGTTTTTGGATGGATGCTTGATGTGATCCACGGATTCCGGATGCCTTTGTTCTTTTTGGTGAGCGGATTTTTCACGGCGATGATGTGGAAGAAACGGGGGACAGGAGGATTGGTGAAGCAGCGCTTGTTGCGGATCGGGGTGCCCTTGTTGATTGGGACGATTATCGTTGCTCCGTTGATGTGGGGACTGGCGACGTGGGGCGGGGCAGGGAAGTCAGAGCAAAGTGCGGCTAGGGAAGGGCAAGGACTAGAAGTGGCGATTGTCGAGGGAGATTTGGAGCAAGTGACCGCATTGTTGGAGGGTGGAGCTGATCCCAATGGAGTGGATCAGGGAGGGACGCCGATGTTGGGCTTGGCGGCGGTGGCCGGACGGGGAGGAATGGTGGAGCTCTTGATCGACAAAGGAGCGGATCTTGAAGGAAAGGGATCGGATGGCGGAACGGCGATAATGACGGCCGCATTTTTTGGCCGGGTGGAAGCGGTTGAGAAGTTGATCGAAAAGGGCGCCGATGTGAACGCGGCGAACAATCAGGGCAACACCGTTTTGCAGGCGGCGACGATGGATTTTCACGTTGTGGAAATGGTGGGGGAGGCTTTTGGGATTCCCATTGACAAAGAGATGCCGGAACGGCGGGTGGAGTGTGCGGAGATTTTGAGAGAGGCGGGAGCGGTGGACGAGGGCAATAGCTCTATGGATTGGTATTGGATGGGAGTTTTCATTCCGGTGTTTCACCACCTTTGGTTTCTCTACTACCTCTTGTGGTTGGTGGCGATCTTTGTGCCCGTGGCTTTGATCTGGAGGAAGCTGGGTTGGAGAATTCCCTTTTGGGTGATTAAGACGCCGGGATGTTTACTTTGGCTGATTCCACTCACTCTTTGGCCGCAGACGGGAATGCCGGGAATGTTTGGCCCGGGGACGGCAGTGGGGATTTTTCCTTGGGGCGCGAAGTTAGGCTACTATGCGATTTTCTTCTTTTTCGGTGCACTTTGTTTCGGGCGCGGATGGTGGGAAGAAAAAGCGGGGAGCAAATGGTGGGTCTGGCTTCTGGCGGCGGTCCCGTTTTTCTGGTTTGGGAGAGAGTGGGTCCGCGGTGAGGAAGTGCTCAAAGGCCAGGCATGTGCGGTGGTTTATGCCTGGTTGGTGATCATCGCGATGATGGGTTTGTTCCGTCGCTTCTTGAATGGCGGGCATCCGAAGTGGCGGTATCTCTCGGACTCGTCCTATTGGCTTTACCTGGCGCACCTGCCTTTGATTATTGCGCTGCAAATTTTTCTGAGTGATTTGGACTTTCCGGCGATGCCCAAGTTCCTGTTCATCTGTTTTGCAGTGACCTCTTTCCTTCTGCTGATCTACCAGTATTTCGTGCGCTACACGTGGATTGGAGCGATCTTGAATGGGCGCAAACATCTCCCACCGGGGGAGTCGAGCTCTTGAGGAAAGAGGCAGGGGCTTATTTCCGAATGCAGTAGATTCGGGCGGAGGTTCGGATGAGGAGGTTTTTTCCGGCGAGAGCAGGGGTGGCCATGCCCATGTCGTCTTCGGCGAGTTGGTTGGTGTGGAGGAGTTCAAAGCTCTCCCCGGCTTTGCAGACATTGGTGCCGCCGTCTTCGTTGAAGCAGAAGATTTTCCCCTGATTGGCCCAAGGTGAGGCCGTGAATCCGGTGGAACCGGGGAGACGCTGTTTGCCGTAAATCTCTTCTCCGGTTTTGGGCTTGTAGGCGGAGAGGTAACCGCGATCGAGAAGGACGTAGATCTGGTCTTGATAAAGGAGCGTGGAGGGATTGTAGGGTGCGGCCTTCCAGCTGCTCCAGGCGACGAATTCGTTGGAGGTCTTTTTTGAAGTGACCGAAATGTCGCCCTTGGCGCCTGGTTTGATGGCATACAGCGGGCGTTTGAAGTCGCCGACGTAACCGGAGGAAATATAGAGCAAGCCATCGTGGGCGTAGGGGGTGGCGATGGTGATGCTGGACATGCCTTTGAAAGACCAGAGCTCTTTTCCGTCGAGATCGTAGGAACGAGTGCGGCCGGAGCCGGGGACGATGATTTCGGTGCGCTTTTTGTTTTCCCAAATGTAGGGATTAGACCAGTTGGATTTTTCCTCGCGGGGAGTTCTCCAAATTTCCTTGCCGGTCTTTTTGT
>JAKMEV010000461.1:0-9783 GCA_022425785.1 Akkermansiaceae bacterium
ATGCTCAAACAATTGAAAACCTGGCAAGCCACTCTTCCCGAGATGCCGACAGGTGATGTCTTCTCTGCCGAAAGAAAGGCAAAGAAGTAATTTCTCTGCTGTTATAAGGAACCGGGAGAGGTGCGGAATCAACGATTTACCTGGAGTCGGAAGAAGTGGTGACCAGTAACGACTCCTGCGAATTCAATGGTGACTTTGTGGAGTGAGGGCGCGAAGAAATTTTCCTCAATGGTGAGGTTCCCATCAACACCAGCGATCTGATCTTGCCATGTTTCGAGATCACCGGAGAATTGAGCCCTTGGACTGAGGTAACTTGCCTGGGCGGCGAGAGGGAAAGAAGCAAGGGTGTTTCCATTGGAAAACTCAAATAGGAGAGGCGGGGTTTGATCGGGCGTGGCGGGATTGGTTCCAAGGACAAATTCGATACTATTGGGAAGTCCGTCTTTGTCCGGATCGGTGTCAAAGCCAGCATCTTCGCCGGTGAGGCCATGGGTGGTTTGGGACCAGATGGTGAATGGGTCGGTATCGCTAATCAGGACGATTCTGCTGCCTTCGAAGGCGTAGTCGATGGAATATCCGGCGGGGAGGTTGTTGATGGTGGTAAAGGTTCCGGTAAGGGAGCCATAGGAAGCGATGGTATAGATGGGCTCGGTCAAACCGCTACCGAGTTCGGCGAGGGTGAGGGTTGCTCCAGTGATGTCGAGAGAACCGGTAACGTCAAAGCGGTCATTGGAGGCGCCGTCGACTTCGATGAGAAGGGCGCCGATTTTGGCATCGTTTGTTGCGGTGAGAGCTCCGGTGGATTGACCTGGAGAGATTGTCCCGCTGCCGATGATTTCCGCGCCGATGCTTCCGTTGCCGCCCAGGGTTCCATCGGGTCCAATGACGACCCGGGAACTTGTGGAGAGATTGACTTGGTCTCCGATGGTGAGTTGACCTTCGGTGATTGAAGTGGTCCCGGTGTAGCTCGGGCTGGTGGTGAGGTGGAGCTGGGAGGTTCCGGTCTTTGTGAGATTGACTGGGTCAAGGTATTCGCTGATTTCTCCATTGAGGGTAAAGGCGGCAGTTCCATCTCCGTCGATAGTGAGATCGTGATAGAGGATGACGGGATTGCTGATTTCGTAACTAAAGTCAGGACCCTTGCTCCCAAGAGAGAAGCTTGGGGGCGTACCGGAGAGGTCGTTGGAGAAAAGCAATTCGTTTCCATTGATGGTGGCCGATTGGGGATTGGCCCCGATGAAATCACCGGTCATCTTGAGGGAATTCAACATGAAGGTGAGGTCGGTAGGGCGCATCATGTTGTTACTGGCGGTGTAGGAAAAGTTGTCGGTGGTCGGGAATTCCAATACGCACCCGGCAAAGGCGTCGAGACTGAGTAAGGTGTCCTGCGATGCGGTGTCGGGATCGGTCCAGGCGTTTTGAGTGGACCAGTTGAGGGCGACCGGAAGGCCGCCGCCGCCGCCACCACCGATTGTTCCGCGATCGAGCGTAAAGTCGTCGAGCCTGGCAAAGCCGGATCCGGTTTGGGCCGAGTTCAGTGAGACAAACAATTTTTTACCGTTGGCTGAAGCGGGGGTGGGTGGAAATAAGGCAATCTCGGATTGGTAAGAACTGTCCAGTGACGAGAGCTCTGAATCGAGGGACGCAAGAATCGTTGGTGTGCCCGAGAGGGAGTTGTCGGACGTGGTAAAAAGGCTCACTCTGACTTTGTCGCCGGGGTCATTCCAGTTTGAGGCGTCGCGCCATTGATAGGTCGCCTGGAAGATGTCGCCGGTCGCGAGAGTGTGATTGGTTTCGAGCCCGAATTCTCTGGTGGCGGTTTCCGCGATGATGGCGTTTCGGGTGCCATTGGCATCGAGGGAGGTTTGAGTGGCGTTGAGGCTTCCCGCTCCGGTGCCTATATTTTGCCAGGTGGGGGTTTGGTCGAAGGTCTGTGCTCCGGATCCGCCCCCGGCATTAAAATCGCCATTGAGGAGAGCCCCCCCGACGAGAGTGAGATTGGAGGTGAATGAGCCAAGATCAATGGGTTGAGGGTTCAGGATAAAACGGTCGTTTAGATTGATGGAACCCGGGGATTTGTTGAGCCCGGCGTGACGTGGTTTATCTGCTCCAACTTCGAAGGCGGTGAAGTCCTTGAGAAGCTCCTCGACGATTTCAGGATTGGTATTGGCGAGGTTGGTGGACTCGCCAATGTCGCTGGAAAGGTCGAAGAGAGAGAATGGGGCAGAGGTGCTGCTGCTGGTGAGTTTCCATTTGCCTTTGCGCACTCCAACTTTGGATTCGCTGCGAATGGTGAGCACTTCGTGGGGAGGTTCGGTCGTGGTCCCTTTTAGGTGGGGGATCAGGCTGACACCATCGATGTCAACCGGAGGAATGGCACCGGCGGCCTCCAGGCAAGTGGGGAGGATGTCGATGGAGTGGATGGGCTCGTGGTAGGTGTCATTTTCGGGAAGTCCGGGACCCGCGATAATCATGGGGACTCGGGTGCCGCCTTCATAGACCGATCCTTTAAAATTATTGAGAGGAGTATTAACGGTTCCGATGCCATTGGCGCCGCCATTGTCATTGATGAAAATCACGAGGGTGTTGTCGGTAAGAGAGATCGATCCGTCGCCGGCTGGGTCATCGAGTTTGTTGAGAATATTGCCAATTTCCTTGTCCATGGTGAGGACCATGGAGGCATAATCTTTTCGTCTGTCAGTAAGGCCGGCGAGACGTGGGTCATCGATATCGGGAGAGGGGCCGATGGGGCCGTGCGGAGCGGTGAAGGCGACGTAGAGGAAGAAGGGATCGGGATCGTCGTAGTGCCGGTCAATAAAATCCACGGCTCCGATTCCAAAGGCGTTGGTCACGTAGTTATTGGTGGTATTCCAGGGAGCGGTTGTTTCGAGAACGGTATCGGAAAATGGCGAAGTGATCGTCTCCCGGAGTTCGCCAGATCCAGTCACTGATCCGATGGTGTAATTGCGGGAGCCTTTCCAGATTCCAAAGAACTCGTCGACGCCCTGATTTTCAGGACGGTTGCCCAAGCCATTGTCGTTTGCGCGGGCGCCGATGTGCCATTTGCCAATGACTCCGGTGGTGTAGCCCTCGGCACCCATCCGGTCGAAGATAGTAGTGGTATCCGGTGAGAGGCCATCGATCGCGGTGGCTCCCATGAGATTGTTGATGTTGTATTCGTAGCCGACGCGTTGCTGATAGGATCCGGTGACAATGGCGGCTCGGGACGGGGAGCAGACGGCCGCGGTGTAAGCGCTGGTTAGGAGGGTGCCGCGCCCGCGCAGGGCATTGAGATTCGGTGTGGGCACTGGACTGGCGGCCTGACCGGGGTTGAGGTTCTGGAGGTAGTCGTCCATGAATTCCCAGTCGGCGTAACCCGCGTCGTCCGAAATGATCACGACGACATTTGGTTTTTGTGCAAAAACGGGGGAGACGAGGAGAAGAAGGGTAATCGGAAGATACTGGAGCGACATGGCGAGCTGGGCCAGTATTTCAGATGAATTGAGAGATGTCTCTGCCAATTCTTCAATGCCCGGCCCATTTCCGAGCGAGAGCGGGGTTCATTCGGGTCCGCGTTGAGAAGCGATAAGCGGCTTGAGCTTCATCTTGCGGAATTTTACCCAGCCGGCATGGTTTTCGGCGCCGTAGGTTTGGATGGCGAGGTGGCCCGGAGCAAGGTGCTTGGCGAGGCGCTTCGCATCTTGGTAGTCGACGATCTTTTTGCGGTTGAGCCAGACTTGAATGTGTGGGCCAAGAGCTTTGATACGGAGGGAATTCCACTCCTTGGGTTTGCGGTGTTCGTCTTTGGCATCGCCCTTGTCGAGCCAGTTGTTGAGGTAGAGCCCGACTGGTTCGTCGGCCGCTCCCCGGCCGATGTTCACTTGAAGGCGGTCGCCTTTCTGTTTCAGGTCGTAGCGCAGATAGATCCCGCTATTGTATTTTCCGTGTTCATCGATTTTGAATTCTAGGCTGAGATCGAAGTCCTGAAATTTTGCCTTGGAGAGCAGAAGACCTGAGCGTTTGGGATCACCATCCTGACCGCCGGAGAGAATGCCGTTTTGGTAGGTCCATTTGGCGCTGCCCCGAGAGGTCCAATCGTCGAGGGAACTGGAGGGGAAGAGGGAGAGTTCTTCGGAATGAAGAAGATGGGGGGTAAAAAGGAAAATGAGAATGCGGAACATGGCGGGGATGAGACAATCAGTTCGGGACACTGAACAAATGAAAAAGAGGGGGTGCTTTTGTGTCTGGGCTCCCGGCTCTGCTAATTCAAGACGATACGATAATAGCGGGTGGAAGGGCCTGCGGGGTCGGTGAAGGTGAGGAGACTGTTGTCCGGGACGTTATTGAAGGTGGAATCGGTGAGATCGCTGAACCAGTTTTCGAGGTCGTCGGAATATTCGACTTGGTAGCTCCTGCCGGTGACGCCATTCCAGGTGAGGGTTGTGGCGGTTCCCCCATCGTGAGTGAGAGTGGGAGTGGGTGCAACGAGGTCGGCAGGGTCGTAGGAATTGACAGCATAGTCGGCGACGAGGAGGAAGTTATCACCGTGTCGAGACACGAGTGGGGAAGAGACCTGCCACTCAAAACCGACGTAACCAAGATTGATGTCGGCTGGGTTGGCGGCGGTGGTGAAGGTGGCGTCTTCGAAAAGAGGGAGGCCGGAGAGTGAGGCGGACCAGGTATTGCTGGTGAGGTTGATGGAGATGAAGAGTTCGTCGAGTTCTTCGTGGATGAAGTCGGTGAGAGTATCAAACTGTGTCGATGTGCTGCTATCGATGTCCGCTTGTTCCCGCCAGATGCCAAATTGAGTGTTGAGGGCTTCTGAATCCTGGTTGTCAAAGCGGATGGTGGCCATTCGTTTCGCGTTGGCATTAAAAAAGGAGAGGTAGAAGTCGTCGTAATTGTCGTTATTGGAATCTCGGATGGATATGAGGGCGTCGATTCGGATGATGGCTTCCCCGGTGGTGGTGTGGTCGTGTAGGATTTGTTTCAGGACACTGACCCGGCGGGTAGTTGGTTGCCCGAGGCCGAGAGCAGCGTAGTTCCCGAGAGCGCCGCCAAATCCGGTGTTGTCGATGAAGCTGATTCCGCTGGCGCTGTCCGTGATGGCCCATCCGTCGGTTCCAGCCCATTGGTCATCTCCAACAGTGAAGTTGTCAAAATCGGTGGAGTAGAGAAGGGTGGCTTGTGCGGAATGGAAGATGAACCAAAGAGCCAGAGGGAGTTTCATATTATGCCTACCTGACTAGACTCAGGGCAAATAAAAAAGAGGCAAGCTTGGAAAACTTGCCTCTTTGTAAAAGATGTTTGAATTAAGTCTCTATTCGCCAGCAGGTGGCTCTTCGTCTTCAGGTCCGGGTCTAGGTCCCTCAGGTCCTGGTTTCGGTCCGGGCTTGGGCCCCCCGTGTCCGGGCTTAGGTTTGTGATGATGGCGGCGGAGGCGGTTGTTGAACTCTTCGAGTGTCACGTCGCCGCTTTCGTCGGCGTCGAGGCGGGCAAACATGGCGTCGGCGACTTCTGCAGAAAGGTCGGCGAGTGCGGGGATTGCGCAGAATTCTGCACGAGTGAGAAGTCCGTCGTCTCCGGCAATTTCAGCGAAATGCTCGGCGCGGCGATCTTCGATACGCTCACGGATGGCCGCATGTGCGGCTTTCTTTTCTTCAACAGAGATTTTGCCGTCGCCGTCTGTGTCGATGGCGTCGCGGCGTTCCTTGCGACGCTCATCGCGAAGCTCTTTGATGGCCTGGCGCTCTTCAGCGTCGATTTTTCCGTCCTCATTCGTGTCAAACTGTTGAAGGAATTCAGGAAGGGTTCCGTCTCCGACTCTCTTGTCACCAGCCTGGGCGGTGGTGATAGAGCCAACGAGGGCCGTAACGATTGCGATTTGTGCTAGTTTCATAGGATTGATTGTTTTCCGGTTACAAGGAGAGTGACGCGGGGAATTTGCTCTCGGTTACAAAAAAGGGATTTATTTTTGATGAGGCTGCAAATTAGGGCTCTTTTTTGGTTTTGAAGAGGTTATTGAGGTCAATGTCGGGATTTTCGATCTCTTCACCGTCACCAGGAGCCGGAGCATTGTTGTCCGAAGCGGGCTCGATGGTCGGGATGAGCTCTCCGGTGGAAATAGCTTCGTCCAGATCTTCGCGGAGCTGACTGATGATTTCACTCCACCATTCTCCGTCGGCAAGGGCATCGTCTTCCAGATCTTCCTGTTGATCTTCATCGAGGAGGGGATACATCGCGCTTTCGAGGCTGGAGATGGGGCTTTGCGTAGGAATTGAGCTGCCATTGATCACCAGACCCTCTTGAAATTGCGGGTGTCGGGCGGCGATGAGAGGGAAAATCCCCCGGCGCTGTGAAGTGGTGAGATCGTATCGCTCGGTGAGTGCCTCAAGTTTCTGAAGTGATTCCTCTTGAACAAGGTCGGCGACATTGAGGAGATTGCGGTCGCTGACGGTGACCTCGTAAAAGGTGCGGTCTCTGCGGGATGAGGAACCCAATCCTCGTGTCGAGCCCGTTTGACGAACGCGGGTGGGTGATGCCCCCTTGGAGTTTTGCGCCACTGCCGGGTCAGCGTTGGGCTGGTCGTCGTTCTCAAAGGAGATGGTAAAGGTCAGGGTCGCCGATACCACGAGGAGGGCGATTCCGAGGATGAATTGTGATCTGCTCATGGTGTGTGTGGAACGAGGCTAGAGAATAGAAGTTACTAACTAAAGCTGCTATTTGAGGCTTCGTCGCAGGTTTTCTTGATCTTTTTTCAAGATCTTCTGCTGTTCGGAGGTGAGATGGGGGCGAATTCGATCGTGTAGGTCGATAAGGCTGAGGAAGTATTTCCGAAGAGTTTCGTTGCGGCTTTTGTTGATTTGCGCGGAAATGAAAGCAATTTCCTTCTCAACGGCTGCTTCCTGCTCGGCGTTGAGCGAGAGGGTTTGTTGGAGGCGTTCGAGGGTGCGTTTTTCCCAAGGCCGGGTGCTGTCCTCTGAACCCTGGATGAGCGGAATGGTGGACGGCGCGAGTTTGCGTCCTTTCTTTTCGCCGATGAGATGTCCCAAGCCGTAGCCCGAGAGAAAGATCGCCACAAGCGCCATCAGGATGGTGAGGTAATCGCGAAGTTTCGGTTTCATGGCGTTGTTGAGGTGGCGTTGGGATCGGCTTGGATCATAGGTTCGCGAGTCGGCTCGGATTCGTTATCGCGGACGATATAGAAGCAGATAAGGAAAGCGAGACCAGCAAGAAGGGCCGCCAAAAGCGACCAACGACGCCAGGTCAAGGTGAGGGCCAGGGCCTGTACGGTCTCGCGAAGTTGGTCGATTTTTCCTGAAAATGACTTGGAGAGAGGAGCGGTTGGCTCTTCCGGATTTTTCCTAGCGACCTCGACAAGGCGCTTCCATTGGTCGTCGTTGGGTTCCATGGCTTAGTGATCAGATTCGAGTTTATTAAGGAGATCCCGGAGTTTTTTCCGGGCTCTCATGGCCGTAACTTTGATTTTGGAGGCTCCCCAACCGGTGAGTTCACCGACATCTTGGACGCTCTTTTCCTCGAGGTCGAGGAGGCGGATGACGATTTGCTCGCGGGGTTTGAGAGAGGAAATGAGGCGGTCGAGGAGCGCTCGCATCGAGGCAATGTTCTCTTTTTGCTCCAGCGGATCGCCGGCGAGGGTTTTTTCGAGAATTTCGGCTTCGGTCTCGCCGAGATCGGAGTAGCTGACGAGCGGGCGGGCCTTGCGTTTGCGAAGCCAGTCGTAGCAGGTGTTGATGGTGAGGCGTGACACCCAGTTGCGAAAAGGTTGCTTGCCGGCAAACTGGTCGAGCTTGAGGAAAATCTTGGTGAAGGCCTCCTGGGCAATGTCGTCGTGATCGGAGGTGACGCGGATTTGGTTGCGGATGATTCCAAAGACCTGTGGAGAGAGTTGCTTCACAAGATCCTGCCAAGCCGACTCGGTTCCCGCCCGCACTTGTGCGAGGAGGTTCTCATCGATGACTGGAAGTTCTTCCATGGAGTGAGTCAAAGGCTAGGGAGGTGAGGAAATCGGGGCAATGAGCTTTTTGTTAAGAGTCGGTAAGGAAAATTGTGGGAATTCTCCCTGATCCTCGTTGAAAAAGTTTTTCAGGTAGGCAGAATCGCCCTCTTGTGAAATTCCTGCCTCTTGTTTTTAGCCTCGTTCTGCCTCTTGCTGCGGTAGAAAAGCCCAATGTTCTCTTTATTTTTGCCGACGACATGACGCACGCCGCCGTTGGGGCTCTCGGGCATCCGGAGGTGAAAACGCCTAATCTTGATAAGCTCTTCGCGAGCGGAACGACCTTTACCCATGCCTATAATCCGGGTGGATGGAATGGTGCGATCTGTGTTGCGAGCCGTAACATGCTTATGACGGGCCGCCGTCTTTGGTTTGCCAAAAAAGAAGAGCCGCAGTTGAAGAAGGAAGTGGTGCCAGCGGGGAAAACCTGGCCGCAAATCATGAAGAAGGCGGGATACACCACCTACATGACAGGTAAGTGGCACGTCAGAGCGGATGCCGGGTCGATGTTTGATCATGTCGGAGATGTGCGTCCTGGAATGCCAAATCAAGTGAAGGAAGGCTATCTTCGCCCGATCAAAGGACAACCCGACAAGTGGGACCCCGCTGATCCGAAGCACGGTGGGTTTTGGAAAGGAGGCAAGCACTGGTCCGAGGTCGAAGCGGACACTGCCGTCAAGTTCCTCGCTCAGGCCAAGAAGGATACCAAGCCGTTTTTCTTTTATCTCTCATTCAATGCGCCGCACGATCCCCGACAAGCTCCGCAGAAGTATCTCGATATGTATCCAGCGGAAAAGGTGGGTGTCCCGGCAAATTTCCTCCCGGAATACCCTCACAACAAAGTGATGAAAGCTCCGCATGGATTGCGTGATGAGAAATTGATCCCAATGCCCCGAACGCCTTATGCGGTGCAAGTAAATCGCCGGGAGTACTTTGCGATCATCACACATCTCGATGCGCAGATCGGACGGGTGCTCGATGCTCTCGATGCCAATGGCCAGCGGGAAAATACCTTGATCGTCTTCACGGCGGATCACGGGCTTTCGGTCGGTCGTCATGGACTCGTTGGAAAACAGAACATGTATGATCACAGCATTCGTGTTCCTTATGTCATCTCCGGATTGGATATCGAAAAAGGAAAGAAGATCACCTCGCCGATTTACCTGCAGGATTCCATTCCGACCATTCTTGAGATGACGAATGTGGGCGTGCCCAAGCATATTCAGTTCGATAGTTTCGTGCCGGTTTTGGAAGGAAAGTCCAAAGGACACACCCAGATTTATTCCGCGTATGTCGACTCGCAACGCGCCTTCACCAAGGATGGTTACAAGTTGATCCTCTACCCGGGAGGGAAAATCGCCCGTCTCTTTAACCTCAAGAAAGATCCGCTTGAGAGCGTGGACCTTCTTGAAAATGGAAAGGGAAAAAAGAAGGCCAAAGAACTCCTGGTAGCCCTCAAAGCGGAAGCGAAAGAGTGGGGTGATACCCTGAAGTTGGGAGAGTATCCCAAGTTAAAGTAGTTCGTTACTCAAAAAGCGATAAAGGTGAGCCTCAGGGTGAGAAAGATCTCTTCCTTAAGCTCCGACTGGTGTGGTGGTTGAGTTTCTGCATGGCCCTGGAAGGCCTGCATGTTTTGAATGGTGCGATAGAATAAATAAAAAACGCGGCCGCCCGAGAGAGCCGCGTTTTTTGGAGAATAGTATCCAGAATGAATTACATCACCGTAATCTTGCCCTGCATGAGGCCGAAGTGCCCAGGGAAGGAGC
>JAKMEV010000483.1:0-2399 GCA_022425785.1 Akkermansiaceae bacterium
AGCTTCATCGAAGCGACCTCGAAAGGATCTTCGCCATTCCATTCAACGCGGGAAATCCCCTCGCCACCAGCCCAAGTGTGCTTGGTGTGCCCTACATATAGACTGCCATCGGGAGCCCAAGCCATGCGATTGCAGCCTCTGGCTAATGCGCCGCCATCGATAAACGGAACACAGGCCCCCTGCAATTCGCCGTCTACTTCTTCCAGCATCACTCTGACAATGCGATTCCGGTTCATCTCACCTACAAGTAGCTGCCCCGTGAAGGGACCAAACTTGGCTTCAGGGGTAATCGCAAGAACCTGTGTTGGAGAGTTCGCCATCGATCCATGTGGAAATACCACCGCAGCCCGGCTTCGCATCTTGGCCAACTCCCTGGGATCGGCCTCCAAAGGCGCACCTTTGAATCCTTTCTTCCACGTCAGGCTGGCTACATGTCCATAGAAGCGCCCTTCTTTGACATGAAACAACTTACTCGAACCGACCCAATCTCCCTGATTATCGGTCACAAAGAGATTCCCATCCAGATCGAGGCCCAAACCGTTAGGAGTACGATGCCCGTATGACCAAGGAATCGTTTTCCCATCCTTGGTCAGCTTCATCACACAGCCGCGATAAGGCGTCGAGGCATGCATGCGCCCAGGACGACCCCGGGGATCAAACTTCCCTCTCACGATCGAACGAATCCCGTCGCCCGATGACCCGGTTCCCAGAGAGAAGTAGAGCGCCCCCTCTTTATCCTTCACCGGGGTGAAATGAAATTCGTGATAATTCCCGGACATCCCGAAGGCGTCCGTGAGCACCTCAAAATCATCAGCTTTTCCATCTCCATCGGTATCGCTCACCCGGGTCACCTCGGGTCGTTGTGAAATAATCAAGGATGTGTTCGATTCTCCAATAAGCCCGAGAGGATTATGCAAACCCTCTGCGAAGAGCTGCCATTTCTTACTCTTAGGACTATAAAAAAAGACTTCTCCACTCGGCAAACAAACTGCCATGCGTCCATCGGGAAGGAAATCCAGACCATCGATTTGCTTGGTCTCGAACTTCGACGGTGGATTGGGAATCTTGGAGACTTGATAAGCTGGAGGCGTGCCCGCCAAGGCAAACTGACTAATCAGCGAAAAAGAAAGAAAGTAGGATAGAGGTCTCATTTGGGGATTCCTGTAGGTTGTGGTGTAAGAGGATTCTTCTCGTTAATCGTGATATGGAATTCCATGGCCTGCTTCGCTGTCAGCTTGAAACTTCCATCTTTATGAATGACTCCGGCGGAGGATGAAACGAGTGCCGCGTCATCCGGAGTATGTCGGAAAGTGATCGGAGCCTCCGGCTCCATGAAAAACCTTCGCGTGATCCCTTTCCTACCCTCAGCCATGGTGATCAATTCCCGGATTTCGTATTTGCCAAGCTGATACCGGAACTCGGGATACCCACGAACGAGACGATATCCTTTGAATTTCGGGGACTCATTCACTCCCTCGATCACAATCGGAAAATCAACGGCTTCCGTCGTATCATAAAAAGGAGTCCCACGCCCCGAATCGGCCAAATACTGGTAATCCTCGGGCTTCAACAAACTGGACCGAGCCCGATAGTACGGAATTCCATTGAATTGGGCCACCGGCTTTCCATTGCTGGACCAATGCACTTGGTTCCCACGAATGAAGCCCCCTTTCGACCAAACATATCGCAGGCGACATTCGCCCGCATCCCAGCAATAAAACTGATTTCCCGGAAGCGCCACCGCGAAGGCTGCCGGAGAGGCTCCCGGCATGAAGGTGCGATAAACCACCGGCTCGGTCACGTCCGTGAGAACGTCGTCAAAGTCCGGCTTGAAGGTCCCGTTGGACCTCCGCTTCTTCTTATCAAAAGGAAAAGCCTTAAGGATCGCCTCCGGCGTATAAACCGCAGCCGGCAACTCCGCCCGTGCCTTCGCGACCTGCTCGCGGGAAACCTCCGCGCCCTTATTTCCCCATGCGTTATTCACGTAGGTAACAATATGCGCGATCTTTTCATCATCGAAGAGGAGCTGCGGCGGCATCGCAGAATAGTAGCGCTTCCCGTTCACCTTAATCGGGCCAGCTAACCCGCGGAGCACAATGGCGATTGTCCGGTCGGGGTCATCCAACCAATCACTACCGGTCAATGGTGGAACCGAACTGGGCTGCCCTTTCCCGTCCTCCATATGACACGCCACACAAGAACCCGCTCCATTATAGAGCGCTTTCCCCTTTTCCAAAATCGCTGCATTGGGTACTGCCAGAGCAACAACCGACAATGACAGCAAACAGAAAGTCACGATAAATATCCTCATTCTAAATTAATCTATTCAAACTTCTCCCAAACGCAATCGACACTTATCATCACAGCACCAGGGAGGCAGATTTTTACTTCCGAAGGAC
>JAKMEV010000495.1:0-4472 GCA_022425785.1 Akkermansiaceae bacterium
CATCTACACGGGACGTCTGGATAATGGTGGTGAAGATTTGTTGCTGAGTGGTTCCAATGGAGATCTGATCCAGAGTTTCCGTTATGATGATGGAGATCTCTGGTCTCAAAATGCTGATGGTGAGGGTTACTCGCTGACCTTGATTGCTCCCTCTTCGAGTCCTGATCCGGGCAATGCCACGAGTTGGCGGTCGAGTGTTGATTTAGGAGGAAGTCCGGGTGGTTCTGATGCCTTGATATTCACCGGCACCACCTCAAATGATCTCCTGTCCTATGCCCTGACCGATCCACTTGGGGGAATTTCAGCCTCGATTCAAAGCCTTGAAGTCAATGGGGCGGTCGATGACTATCTGGTGACTGCTGTTTCCGCGATCACTGGCGCGGATGATGCGGAGATCTCGGTGGAATTCTCAGCTGATTTGGAAACCTGGCTGAGTGGCACTGCCGTGTTTCTGGGGGCTGACGAGCGGATTGATGGAGTGAGTATTCACCATTGGCGGGCTCCGACCCCAAATGCTGCCAGCTCCCCATTGCGCTTTGCTCGTGTGGTATTGGTAGCGAGGCCATAGGAGTGGGAACGAATGTGGAAGAAGCTTGTCACTTTCGCTTTTCACAGGGTCAGCACTCTGATAACCCTATTCGACATGAAGTTAGCAAAAATTCTTCTCGTTCTATTGGCGCTCTCTCATCTGGGGCTTCGCGCGGATTTGGTCGCCCACTGGACTCTTGAAGAAGGAACGGGAGCTACCGCTGGAGATAGCACCGCGAATGGTCGGACCGGGACGATTGCGGGAACCACACTTTGGAACACCACTGATCTTCCGCCTGTTCCTGCGGGAACCACGGCCGCCCTTGAGATGGACGGGGTCGATGATCAGATCAACATCGTTGGTTACAAAGGAATTTCCGGAACCGGTGATCGCTCGGTTTCCGCCTGGATTAAGACTGAACTCAACAGCACAGGCCAAAACATGGGCATCGTTTCTTGGGGGAGTAATTTGTCGACTCAAAAATGGACCTTTCGAATTCAAACGGGAAATGGCACTGCCGGAGCGATTCGCGTCGAGGCCAATGGTGGTTTTTTTGTTGGGAATACCGTGGTAACGGACAGCCAATGGCACCATGTCGCAGTAACTTGGGCAAATGACGGCACTCCAGATATTCAGGATGCCAAGCTCTATGTCGATGGAGTTCTCGATGCTGAATTTGGAAGTATCGATTCCCCGCCGAGTGCTAGTCAAAGTGTTGCAATCAACACTGCTGTTGGTTCCGATGTGCGTATCGGGGATGATTTTCAATTGACCCACAATTGGCGGGGCGGAATCGACGAGGTGCGTATTTACGACGAGGCGCTGGATGCTGCAGCCATTGCGGACCTTGTCATTGGTGATTCGATTCTTTCGACATTCGAAGCCTCCGAGGAAGCGGTGGCAAGCGGGGCTCCGGTGGAACTTAGTTGGGCAAGCGATCCTGCAAACGATACTCTGACCATCGACAACGGAGTTGGAGCTGTTTCAGGGCTGGCAATGACAACGGTCAATCCGACTGCCACCACGACTTATACTCTCACCGGTACCCGCGGGGGAGGGACGGCGGAACTTCAAGTCACGGTATTGGTCGATACCGCCCCTCTTATCAACGAGGTCATTAATCTTGGTTCCGAGACTCTGCTTGAGGGGCAATCAACCACGATTTTCTGGGATGTTTTTGGAGAGGCAGGTCTTAGCATGAACGGTAATGACGTCACCGGGCTTGATCGGACTGAATTATCCCCGACTGAGACTACGACCTACACTTTCGCGGCGACCAATGCATTCGGGACGACAACTTCGGAATTTACTCTCACCGTAATCGATGGAAGCAACCCTAATCTCGGCTGGGAGGTGGCTGAACAGCCGGACGGAGTGCTCACCCGGTGGGATCCGACAACAAATACCACCGGGAATGTGGGCATCGCTTTTATCAATAACACGGGTGGCACGGTTCAAAGTGGTGCGAGTAATTTTTCTTCAATTGGTAAGTGGGTGAACAGCCCGGGCTATAACCTCGCTGCGAATCCCCTCGATTCCTGGCAGGACGGGCTTGGTGATCTCGTGACGAAAGAAGATGTGAGTTGGGAAATGGTAGTTCGTCCCGGAGATTTCACCGGAACGCATACCCTCTTCAATACCGGCGGAAATGGTCAGGGATTAGGCATTGTCCTCACTGCCAGCATCCTAGATTTCCGCTTTCAATCTGCGAATAACGCCTCGCAACGAATTATCATCTCGACCGACCTCTCAGCCATCGGTCTTGCCACTGATTTCTTTCACATCGTGGCGACGGCTGATGTTGGAGGGGTGTCCCCTGGCGTGGCTACTCTTTATGTGAATGGCCAACTTGTCGCTGGTCCAACCTCCAGCACAGGAATTATCGCCGACTGGGATGGGGGAGATCTCGCCGAAATCGGAAAAGGAGCGAATATTCCGACGAGCACGACTTTCCCCTTCGAGGCCTTCACCGGTGATATCGCGGTCTTTAACTATTACGGATCCCGTGTTCTCAATGCCTCGCAGGTTTCTGACAAGTATGATGCCCTCGGTGGCCCCGGGGGGGATTTGGCGATCAAGAATATCGAGTATGATGACGCGGCTGGCGGGATCAGGCTGACTTTCGATTCCATTCCCGGCCAAACCTACGCTCTTGAAACGACGGTTGACTTGTCAACAGAGGCTTGGATCGAGCTCGACGATTCGATTCCTTCCGGCGGAACCGAAACCACCATTGTGATTAGCGGAGTTGTTCTGCCTGATCCGGGGAACCCAAGACGCTTCTATCGTATCCTGCTGGGGTTGTAAGAGAGGGCAGGAATTGTGCTGAATTTGATCGGAGTGTTCATCGCGAGCCCTTATCGTAGGCCGCGATGAAGGTTCTAATTTCATTCTTAATTCTGACATGTCTCGTTTCGGCACAGCAAGCTGACGATCTCTATCGACAGGGAGCTGAGAAATTTTTTGGGGGGAAGATTAAGGAGGCGATTGTTGATTGGGATCGGGAGATTGCCATGGTTCCACGTCGTGGCCCGCACCATTGGCAGCGTGGCTTGGCCCTTTATTATACGGGTGAGTATGACAAGGGCGTGGCACAGTTTGTCAGTCATCAGACAGTGAACGGACATGATGTTGAGAATGCGGTGTGGCATTTTCTGTGTGTGGTGCGCGGGACGGGTGGATCGGTGAAAAAAGCGAGGAAGGATTATATCCCGATCGAGGGAGATTCGCGGGTGCCGATGAAGGAGGTGCATGATTTGTTTGGAGGAACGGGCTCGGAAAAAGCAGTGCTTGAGGCCGCGTCGAAGAATGCCGAAGGGCTGAGGTTGAGAAATCAGCTTTGCTACGCGCATTTGTATCTCGGGCTTTATTACGAGGCGTTGGGTGAGACGGTGAAGTCTGCGGGGCACATGAAGAAGTCTGCGGTGGATTATCGCATGGATCATTACATGGGAATGGTGGCGCAACTGCATCACAAGCTGCGGTCGCGTCCCAATATCATCTTCCTTTTCGCCGATGATCAACGGGCGGACACGATTGGAGGGCACGGGAATCCCCACATCAAGACTCCAAATCTTGATGCCTTGGCGGCGGAAGGGATGAGCTTTCGTCAAAACTACTGCGCGGGTTCTTTTAGTGGAGCCGTTTGTGTGGCGAGTCGAGCGATGTTGATGACGGGGCGTCATTGGATGAGTTTGCCGGAAAAGAGGCCTCAGACGAATTGGGGTGATTCGGTGGTGCTCCCGGCTCACCTGGAGAATGAAGGCGGGTATCAATCCTACATCGTCGGGAAGTGGCACAATGGAAAGGGAACTTTAGATAAGTCGTTTCATAGCGGAAAAGCTATCTACATGGGAGGGATGGCGGATCATACTTCGTTTCAGGTCCAGGATCTTGAGGGGGGAAAGCTGATGCCGAAACGTGATGCGGGAGAATTCTCGAGCACCGTTTTTGCGGATGCTGCAATTGAGTTCATTGAAAACGCGAATGGGGAGAAACCTTTCTTTCTCTACGTGGCCTTCATGGCTCCGCATGATCCGAGAAACCCGCCCGAGAAGTATCGCGAGATTTACTATGAGAATCGTCCGCCGCTCCCACCGAATTATTTGCCCCAACATCCCTTTCAAAATGCTCCTGCGTCGACATCAGGTCGTGATGAGGGGTTGGGATCCTGGCCGAGAACCAAGGAAGTCATCAGTGATCAACTCTGCGAGTATTATGGTCTGGTAACGCACCTGGACGAGCAGGTCGGGCGGATCATGAGGGCTCTCAAAGGAACTCCCCATGCCGACAATACCTACATCGTTTATACCGCTGACCATGGTTTGGCGATGGGGAGCCATGGTTTGCTTGGTAAGCAGAATGTCTACGAGCAGAGCATGAAGTGCCCACTCATCATCAAAGGTCCGGGCATTCCGAAAGGGAAGTCAACTGAAGCGATGAC
>JAKMEV010000514.1:0-5169 GCA_022425785.1 Akkermansiaceae bacterium
CCCGGCTGAAATCAGCGAACGATCTACCGTGAATGACTGAACTGCCGGCGCGGAATTTAATTCAAGAACAGGAGTAGAAGTAAACCGGGCACTTGGCGTTGGGAAATTTCCATCCAACCGCTCATCGCCAAGGTCCCAATTTGTTTCATCATCACTCCCTTCCAAAATCCACCGCACCGGATCACGCTCCGTGGCATCATTCGCAGTGGACCAGCGATACCCATCCACTGTCGTCGCACTTCCAAAATCAAAAACCAAAGGGCCTTGATTAAAGTCCAGCCACTTCGTTGTCAGCGAGCCATCAACCGCCAAATCAGGAGTTTCCCCGCCTGGATTACTGCCACCCGGATTCGAAACCGAGGGAGTTGCCACCTTAACGCCGTCCAGAAGAAATTCAAATTCCGCCAACTGAACGCAGCAATTATTGGTCACCCTCAATTGCGTTGGTGTAAAACGATAGTAGCGATACTCAACCTCGCCAGCCTGCAAACTTGGCCAAGGGACTAGCAATAACCACAAAGTAATTCGAAACCTGATCATCGCTACTAAGACTATTAGGCCAAGAATTCTCAGTCGCTACAAGTATTCTCGCCGATTGGAATGAAACCAGCCAAAGATTCTTATCAGACTGTGGATTTTTGTACTTTTACGACCCACAGCTCCACCTCATCTTTGGATAACTCCAATAAACCTTGAAACCCGAACTACTTTTCGAACCTATCCCTATCCATCCCCAGCGAAAACCCCGCGCCTTTCCTCCTCGACTCATTCCGACTGCCATCGTGGAATACACTCATGATTCTTCGACTCCTTCTCCTCTCCGTGCTCGTTCTTCAAGCCGAGGAACCCAAGCTCCGTGTCGGCCAAGCCGAAAAACCAGAAGCAGCGGCCAAAGAACTCAAAGATTTTAAAGCCAAGTATTCCACTCTCGCCGAGTGGAAGAAACGCAAAGCCAAGCTCAAAGCGGGCATCCTCGCTGGCGCCAAGCTGACTACGCTCCCGGAAAGAACTTCTCTCAATCCCAAGTTCTATAAAAAGCGCACCTACGACGGATACACCATCGAGCAAGTCGCCTTCGAAAGCGCCCCCGGATTCCACGTCACCGGCAGCCTTTTCCGGCCCACCGAAAAATTCGACTCCCTCGCTCCCATCCTCTGCCCCCACGGACACGGTGGACGCTTTAAGGACTCCCGCCAAATCCGCTGCGCCGTTCTCGCCCGCATGGGCGCGGCCGTCTTCCAATACGACATGGTCGGCTACGGCGATTGGAAGGAAGCCGGATGGGATCATCGCAAAGTCCCCGAAATCCTCCGCCTGCAAACCTGGAACAGCATGCGCGCCGTTGACTTCATACTCACTCTTCCCGAAGCCGACAAAAACCGCATCGCCATCACCGGGTGCTCCGGCGGCGGCACGCAGAGCTTTCTCCTCACCGCCCTCGATGATCGCATCGCGGTCTCCGTCCCAGTTTGCATGGTGTCCTCACACTTCTTCGGTGGCTGTGTCTGTGAAAGCGGCATGCCCATCCACTGGGGCCCACACCACAAAACCAATAACGTCGAAATCGCCGCCCTGGCCGCTCCGCGCCCTCAACTTGTCGTCTCGAATGGCAATGATTGGACGAAACACATTCCCACCATCGGTTTCCCCTACATCAAAAACGTCTACCAACTCTACGGCGCCACCGATAAGTTGGGCAACGCGCATTTCCCGAAGGAAAAGCACGACTACGGCGTCTCCAAACGTCAGGCCGCCTACCCTTTCCTCGCCAAACACCTCGGACTCAAAGCCGACCGGGTCCCCCGCAAGGACGGCAAGTTCGACGAATCTTTCGTCACTGTCGAAACCTACGAGCAGCTCCTCGTTTTCGACAAGAACAACCCGCGCCCAACCAACGCCGTCAAACCCAATACCCCGCTCCCCTGATTGCCGCGCATCTGCGCTGGCGCTTATGCAATTTTCACGCTATCCCTTTGCCTATGAAAGCAATCCTCTTTCTCTTTTTGTTCGGAGCCGGCTCACTTCTGGCCGAGATTTCCATTAAAGCCGGAAGCTTTAAATTTATTCCCACCGCTCCCTGGGTGGTACAGGAGCCAGGCAGCCACATGGTCAAAGGCGCCCTCACCCACACGGCCAAAGGTCCACTCGTGAAAATCTACCACTTCGGCGAAGGCCAAGGCGGAGGAATCGAAGCGAATATCAAACGCTGGCAAAAGCAATTCGACGGTGAAGTCAAAGTTACTCCCGAGGAAAAAACCTACGGAAAACAAAAAGTCGCCATCGTCACAATGGACGGCACTTTCCTCGAAGGAGGTATTATGCAGCGCAACAAAACTCCACGGGCCGGCTGGACTCTCCTCGGAGCGATCATCCCACATCCGTCCGGCGATGTCTTTTTCAAAGCCGCCGGCCCGACCGCTGAGATCATGAAGGCCAAAAAGGACTTCGAGACCCTCATCGCGAGCGCCTTTTTAAAACAATAATTCCCTCGCCCCTTCCCAACGATTCCGCTAGAGTCCCACTAATGAGGAAAGCCCGTGTGCCAACAACGATCATCCTCGTCGTGGCCTTCTATTTGGTCGCGGCCATCAGCGCAGCGGTGACCCAGCAGAACTGGGAATTTCTAAAAATCTACATCCCGTCCATCGTTCTCTTTGCCTTTATCATCACCTATATGCACCGTGGCGTGAATTTCACCGGAGGCCTGCTCTGGTGCATGACTCTCTGGGGCGCGATGCATTTGGCCGGCGGTCTCGTCACCCTGCCCGATGGTTGGCCCTATCATGGTGAGCAAAAAGTCCTCTATTCCTGGTGGGTCGTTGGTGAAACCATTAAGTTTGATCACGTTGTGCATTGCTTCGGCTTCGGCTCGGCAACCTGGCTCATTTGGGAAGCACTTCGGGCCAGCGTGCAATACCGCCTCGGCCGAAAACTCTTCCCTTCCGCCGGAATGATCGCCCTCTGTATCTTCGCCGGCATGGGCCTCGGAGCAATGAATGAAATCATCGAATTCGTCGCCGTTCTCAATATTCCCGAAACCAATGTCGGAGGCTACACCAACACCTGCCAGGACCTGGTTTCCAATCTCTGCGGCAGCCTCGTTGCCGGGCTTCTCATTATGTTCCGCGGCTAGCTTCTCCCTGTGACCCTCACCATCACAGATTCCGTTGGCGAGCGACTCGACTCCTATCTCGCAGGCATACTCCCCGCGCTCTCACGTTCAAAAATCCAGTCGCTGATCAAGGCGGGGCACATTCAGCTCAATGGTAATAGGGTCAAAGCCCGTACCTCTGTGAAATCAGGCGACACCATCACCGTCGACATTCCCGAAGAAGCCCACACCGAACTCATCGCCCAAGACATTCCCCTTTCCGTCCTCCACGAGGACGACGAACTCATCGTCATCAACAAAGCCCACGGCATGGTCGTTCATCCCGCTGCGGGAAATCCCGACGGCACCCTCGTTAACGCCCTACTCCACCATTGCGCGGGGCAACTCGCCATCGACGAAGATGAAACCCGCCCGGGCATCGTCCACCGGCTCGACAAAGACACCTCCGGCTGCATCGTTGCGGCCAAAACGAAGCCTGCCCTCACCGGTCTCGTAAACCAATTCGCCGACCGCTCCACCGCCAAGCTTTACCTTGCCGTCGCGCAATCCCCTCCCAAAGAAACACACCAAACGGTTTTCAACAACATCGCCCGCCACCCGGTGCACCGGCAGCGCATGGATGTTTGCAATCCCGGCTCGGGCAAACCGGCCATTACCGACTTGCACCTTCTGCACACCGAACCCGACGGCACCTCGCTCATTCTTTGCGCCCTCCACACCGGACGGACCCACCAAATCCGCGTCCACAACCGCTACCTCGGCCACCCGCTTCTCGGAGACCCGATTTACGCCAAACCCGCCCGCCAGGTTGTTTCCGTTCCCCGCCTCATGCTGCACGCCTGGCGACTCGGCGTCGCGCATCCTGTTACCGGCGAATGGATTCAAAACGAAGCTCCCATCCCCGAAGAATTTCATCCCTGGACCGATCAGGTCACTGAGAGACTCACGCAAATCTGCGCCATTCGGGACAGCAAGGAATTCGACGCCCTTTGGTAATCGAAAACTTGTAAGATCAGCCGGCCGCGCACACTATTCCTCCAGAGGCGGAATTGAGGCATGGGCATTGAAATCAAAAAGCGGTATCTTAGGCTCGTTCGACGCGCCCATCGATTTCTGCGCAGTCCTCAACTCCGGCGGCATCCTTGGCTGAAAAAGATCCTCCAGCCTATCTTCGACCGCGAACTTTGGCACCCTTGCCGTGATACCGTCGCCTCGGGACTCGCCATTGGGCTCTTTGTCTCAATGCTCCCCATCATCGGACAGATGATCCTCGCTGCCATCGGAGCGGTGAGATTTCGCGCCAATGTCCCCATCGCTACCGCCGCTTGCTGGATCACCAACCCGATCACCCAATTCCCGATCTGGTTTTTCCAGGAAAGCTTTGGCGACTTCCTGAGACAAGAACTTCATATCCCGATCCACCCGATTCTTGAGAAGATTCAGATCCCAGTCCCTGAACTCGCTGGCATGGCGGCGACCACTCTGAATGCCGGAAGCTTTATCCTTGGCTTTCTCACAATGGCCTTCCTCCTCTTTCTCCTCGCCTACCCCTTGATCTATCTTATCTCGGCGATGCTCCCCAAGCTCCTCCCCAAAACCCGCTACCAACGCGCCAAGGCCAGAGTGATAAAGGCACGCCTGCGTGAGGAAAAGCGGGAAGGTTAGACTCCCTCGCGCCCCACTAGCCCGCCGTGAAAGCTATCGTCGTTCACCTCATTGAGGCTCCTCACCATTTACTCCCCAGCTTTCTCTTCCTTCTCATCCTCCGGTCGGAAGGCTGAGAGAAAAAGACACACCGCCGCCACTGAGATACACGAATCCGCTACATTGAAGGTTGGCCAATGTCCTCCGCTCCGGGGGCTGATCTTGTCGTAACCGGGAATCTTTAAGTCGATAAAATCCACGACGTATCCTTTGGACAAGCGGGTAAAGAATGACTTCTCAGCATGTTGCTCCAGGAAAAACCCCTGAAAGAGCCGGTCCGTCAGATTTCCCAAAATCCCAGCCACCAAAAGCACTGCCGCAAAGCGAGCCAAACCATTGGAAAAAGCTCCCTT
>JAKMEV010000517.1:0-8894 GCA_022425785.1 Akkermansiaceae bacterium
CTTAAAGGGAACTCTCACCATCCCCAAGCGCTACCGCGTTTATTTTTCATACGATATCGAGGGCACGGCCACCATGAAAGTGAATGGCGAAGATCTCCCCTTCACCGACGGAAAGTCCGAGCGCCTCCGCCTCAATCCGGGCGAAGTCCCCATTGAGGTTCACTACAAATCTCCTGAAAATGGCGCGGGTTCATTCCGGCTTCATTGGGAAGAGCGCAAAGAGTTCCCGCGTGAGCCCGTGTCCTCCACCGTCTTCACCAAGAGTGATTCTGAAATGAATGCGGCCCACCTTTTCGCCAATCACAATTGCGCCCAGTGCCACGACACCGGAGATCTCGGAGCCCACGCCATGCCCGAGCTAAAATACGCCGGCCCCAATCTCACCGGCATCGGCGACCGCACCACCGAAGCCTGGCTCACCCGCTGGATCGCCCAACCCGACAAACTCAAGCCCTCGACGACCATGCCCGCCATGGTCGATCACACCAAACCCGAAGGGGCCCAGGCCGCCGCCGACCTCGGAGCCTACCTTGCCTCACTCAACACCGGCGCCACCTCTTCCGCTCCCGACCAATCCCTCGCACAAACCGGAGGCGCCCACTTTCACAAACTCGGTTGCGCCGCCTGCCACACCAAGCCCTCCGCCGACGAACCCGACTTTGATCACAAACGCATTCCGCTCAACAACGTCGCCACCAAATTCAAAGGCGGCACCTTGATTTCCTTCCTCAAGAATCCCCAGCAGCATCACGAAGCAATCAAGATGCCCAACTTCCGTCTCAACGACGAAGAAGCCAAATCACTGGCCGCTTACCTCACCAAGGAATCCACCGGAAACCACACCCCCGACCCCTCCGAATTCCCTCCCGGCGATGTCGCCCGCGGAAAGGAACTGTCCGCCTCTCTCAATTGCGCGGCCTGTCACGAAGGACTCGAAAAGGCCACCACCAGCACTCCCAAGCTCGCCGACTTCAAGGACTGGAACTCCAAAGGCTGCCTTGGCCCCGATGAAAAACGCGGTAAGGCTCCCCGCCTCAATCTCACCGCTGAAGAAAAAGCCGCCCTCACGCCCCAAGTCGTTCCTGAGTTGAAATTCGATACTGTGGAAGCCTACGCCACCCGTCAGGTTGAAAGCCTGCGCTGCGCTTCCTGCCACACCCACGACGGCAAGGCCGATCTCCTCGCGGCCGTTCACGGCGAAACCAAATCCCTCATCGCCCACATCGAGGGGCACGACGAGAGACTCGACCAATCCCGCCCGCCCCTCACGCACATGGGGGCGATGCTCAACACGCCCTTCTTCGAAAGCATGCTCCTGGGCACTGCCAACCCGCGCCCTCGTCCGTGGCTTGATATGCGCATGCCCGCCTTCCCTCTCCATGCCAAAGATCTCGCCGCCGGATTGGCCCGCCAACATGGTCTGGGCAAGGCCGAACCTGGCAAAGAAAAACCCGCTGCTGATCAAGTAAAGCTCGGAGAGCAACTCGCCGCAATGACCGGCTACGCCTGTGTCACCTGTCACGCTCAGAATGACAAACCGGCCCTCGCCGCCTTCGAAGTCCAGGGCATCAACTTCGGCGAGGTCCACAAGCGCCTTCGCCCTGACTACTACCACCAGTGGATGTTCAATCCCGCCCGCATGGTCCCTAACACCAAGATGCCACGCTACACCAACCCGGATGACGGCACTGGTCTCCGCACCGACCTCCTCGAAGGCGACGCACAGAAACAATTCGAAGCCATCCGCGCTTACCTCCAGTCGCTTCAAAAATAAGCCTCAGCGGCCAAGGATTTTCTCCAACACCGCGAGATAGTCCCCGAAAGCCTCCCGCCCCGCCTTTGTCAGCTCATAGAAAGTTTGCGGCCTCCCGACCCCGTCGATTTTCTCCGACTGGAGATACCCCGCATTTTCCAGCGTCCGAAGATGCGTGATGAGATTCCCGTCGCTCATTTTCAACTCCCCCTTCAAATCCTGAAACGCCCACCGCTCCGCCCGCGAAGCCAGCAGGGACATGATCCCCAGCCGCGCCTTCTCGTGAATAAGCTTATCGAGTTTCGAGAGGTCCATCAGGAACGATCTTTTTCAGAGAGAGTAATAAGCGCACCATAAATCAAGTGAAAGCCCCCAAAGGCCACTCCCATAATTCCATTATCCATGAGCGAGAGTCCCGTCCTCGGAAAAAGCGCGACAAAGATGCCCGTCATCACAAAGGCCGCACCGAGATTCCACATGGATCTCGGAGAGAAGCTCCCGGTGCCCATCAGCGCCAGGCCGTAACAAGACATCCAAACCGCAGGAACATAAGGATACAGCTCGGCTTCCACCAACACCTGCCCGCCAACAAAGCCCACTACCAAAGGAGGCACGATCGCGCGACAGGCCGCCTTCAATCCGGGTGAGAAGAGCGGCTTCTTTTCCCTCTGCGACTTCCGCACGATCAGGACGGTATTAAAAATCACCACTAAACCCAAAACGACATACCAGATCTGATGCCAATGAAGATTTAACAAATGCCCCATCTTCACCACACCCCCAAGCCCCATCACCGAGGCCAACACCCCGGCAAACAAGGCCGTCGGCCCCGAAATCGCCCGATAAACCGTGGCCCGCTCCATGAGTGATCGAATCACCTCCAGACTCTCCGCCGCCTTCTCCTTTTCATTCATATTCGCGAAACTAGCTTACTTTGCGCGCCAAAGCCAATCTGAAGCGCGAAAACCCTTGCCATCAGGGTCATTTCCTCGTAACTCCCTCGCCCCTTCCCCTGCTGCCGTCTCAACAACGAGGAATTTTGGAAAGGGTCCATGCGGCAATTCCTCAAACACAGCGCCTTCGTGCTTTAACGGAGGACCACAAATACAATGATTAACGAACTCGTCAAAGAGCTGGTCGAGGCTGGAGTCCACTACGGACACCAGACCAAGAAATGGAATCCCAAGATGAAGCCTTACCTCATGAAGGACAAAGGCGGAATTTACATCATCGATGTCGAACAGACCGTCCAGTGTCTCGACAAAGCATCCGACTTCCTCTCGAAGCTCGCCAGCAAGAACAAGAAAATCCTTTTCGTCGGCTGCAAACGCCAGGCCCAGGACGCCGTCCGTGAAGCCGCTACTGCAACCGGGCAATACTACGTCAACTACCGTTGGCTCGGTGGCACCCTGACCAATCTCACCACAATCCGGAACTCGGTGAAGCGTCTCAAGTATCTTGAGGACATCGAAAAAGCTCCTGAATACAAGGCCATGTCCAAGAAGGAACTCTCCGCTCTTGGTCGTGAGAAGGACAAGCTCCACCGCAACCTCAACGGTGTGCGTGACATGGAGAAGCAGCCGGATGCCGTCGTCATCGTCGACACCGCCCGTGAGTCCATCGCCGTCGCCGAAGCCCGCCGTCTTAAGATTCCCATCATTGGAATCGTCGACACCAACGGAGACCCCACCAAGATCGACTACCCCATCCCGGGTAACGACGACGCCATGCGCTCAATCCGCATCGTCCTCCAGAACCTCGTCGACGGAATCGCCGTGGGAGCCAAGAGCTAATCGCTTTCTCTAAGAACCTTCTTTATTTTTAAAGACCATGATCACCGCATCTCTCGTAAAAGAGCTCCGTGAACAAACCGGAGCAGGCATGATGGAGTGCAAAAACGCACTCAAGGAAACCGAAGGCGACATCGCCGCAGCTATCAAGTATCTCCGCGAACGTGGAGACCTCAAGGCGGCCAAGAAAGCCGACCGCGCCGCCAAAGAAGGCGTCGTCGCAGCTCAAATCTCCGAAGACGGCAAGTCCGGCATTTTGGTTGAAGTGAACTGCGAAACCGACTTCGTGGCCCGCAATGAAAACTTCCAGGCATTTGTCGATGAAGTTGCCTCGACGGTAGCCGACAGCGACGCACAGGATCTCGAATCTGCCCTGGCCCTCCCCAAAGGAGACCAGACTCTCGAAGGATACATTAAAACCAAAGTTCTTGAACTTGGTGAGAACCTTCAGTTCCGTCGCTTCGAACGCCTCAACGTTTCCAGTGAAGGAGCGGTTGCTTCCTATATTCACCTCGGCGGAAAAGTCGGCGTTCTCATCGCCGTCAATGCCGAGAAAGCTGAATCAGCTTCGAATGATGCCTTCCGCGACCTCGTCAAGGACCTCACTCTTCACATCGCCGCTTCCGCTCCTGCCGGACTCGGACGCGAAGACATCCCGGCCGACCTCGTCGAAGCCGAGAAGGACATCTTCCGCAAGCAGATGGAAGGACAGAACAAGCCTGCTGACATTCTCGAAAAGATCATCAGCGGAAAGCTTGGCAAGTTCTACTCCGAGCACTGCCTCCTCGAGCAAGGCTTCGTCAAGGACCCCGACACCACCGTTCAGGGCCTCCTCGAAGCACAGGGCAAAGAAGTCGGCGACACCCTCGCCATCGACCGCTTCGTCCGCTTCCAGCTCGGCGAATAGTCCTTTCGCGATAAAAATCATCAACCGGTCGTCTCCCGCAGACGGCCGGTTTTTTTGTGTCCGCAACCATGAAGATCGCCGAAAATTTTACTTTCGATACGGAGCCCCACCCATCGAACATATTTTTGGATCGATGAATAGGTATGACGAGGTAGTCTTCCACCGTGATTTCGCTGCCTAAACTCGTCTTCTCCGGAGTGATCACTTTGCTTGGACTCACCGCGCCTTCAATGGCCACCCCATCCGCCGCGAGTATTGGTCGGGCGATTTTTCAGGACACCAATCTCTCCCGCCCCAAAGGGCAGGCCTGTATTTCCTGTCACGATCCCAATCACGCCTTCGCCGATCCACGACAAACCTCTCCGGGCGCAACGCCAAATATCAAGGGTGCTCGAAACGCCCCTTCCCTGATGTATGCCGCCCTGATTCCGCCAATGGCGTATGATGATTTTTTCCTGCCCGACGGCAGCGAAGCCTTCGCCTGGGAAGGCGGTCTCTCTCACGACGGACGGGCCCAGGATCTTTTCGAACAAGTCCAGGAGCCCTTCTTCAACCCCAAGGAAATGAACCTCCCCGGACCGAAAGCCCTCACATCCGAGATTCGGAAATCCACATACGCTCCGAAATTCAGAAAATGGGTTGGAGACAAAGCCTGGCAGGATGACGAAAAGCTAAACTACTTTGCCTATCGTTCGCTCGTCGAGTTTTTGAAAGAGCCCTTCTTTCGCCCCTTCGACTCCCGCTTCGATGCCTACCAAAATGGCGATGAGGAAATTCTCACCGAAACAGAAAAGCGCGGGCTTGAGATCTTCAAGACCACCGCGGCCTGTGCCGACTGCCATTTCCTTCATGCCAAAAGTTGGACCGCACCTTTGCTCAGTGACTTCGGCTATGACAATCTCGGCGCGCCTTCATTCGGAGCGAAAGACCCCGGCCTCTTCGCGGCCACCGAAGACCCCGAGGACCTTGGAAAATTCAAAGCACCCTCGCTCCGCAATATCGAACTCACCGCCCCCTACATGCACAACGGCTCCATCCCAACCCTCCGGGAGGTTCTCGAATTCTACAACGTGCGGGATCTCCAACCACCCCGCTGGCCCAAGACCGACTACCCCGAAACCGTGAATCACGACGACATGGGCGACCTCGGCTTGAGTGAACAGGAAATCGGTGAACTCCTCGCCTTTCTCAAGACCCTGAGCGATCGTTCGCTTCTCAAAAAACCGAAAGACCAGCTCTTCCCCAAAGCCCCCGCCGGAGTTCCCAGCAGCCTGGATCGAAAACTCTACTTCCCCGATTGGACCCACCGTCTGCACCCGGCCTTTCCCGGAGACTAATCGTCTTCCTGCAACCCAAGCAGCCACTCAAAGACAAACTGCCCCACGATCGCGTCGTGAGTCCTGATCGTAATGGGCACACTGAGCAAAGCCCGTCCTCTCTCATCAACTTTTGCAATCGCTGCCGTCACCTCAGCAGGAGCCAAGTCGGAGTAGGCTCGCAATGTCGTTTTCCCGGGAGCGGAATATTTGGAACTCGCCTTACAAATCACTCCCCCGACGTTGGTTCGTTTACCTCGATGCTTGACCAGAAAAGCCGCGCTGGCGGCTTCGGCCAAAGTATAGATCGCCCCGGCGTGTACCATCCCCAGGTGATTCCCGACCTTTGGTGAAAATGACAGCTTCAGTAAGACCTCTTTCTGTTCCGACTTCCTAAGCCCTACGAGTTGATTAAAAGGAAGAGCCGTTAAATCCATCTCTCACTATAAGCATCGGTTCCGCTTAAAAGAAAGCGCAAGTTTACTTCGGTCCGTCCCAATTGTGTTTGGGATACCGCCCGGCGAGATCTTTCTTCATTTGTGCAAATCCCCTCTCCCAAAATCCCGGCAGATCGCTCGTCACCTGCCAGGGCCGTTGATTCGGCGCGAGGACTTTCACCACCACCGGATGACCATTGGCAATCGTCGGCGTTTCGGTCACGCCATAGAGACGTTGCACTTTTTCTTCGATCCATGGTTCGGAGTCGGCGGCGTATCTCACCCGCGTATTAATACCGTTCACGAGAGAGATTTTCTCGGGAGCGTAGGCCTCCAAACCTTGGCCCTGGGGCCCCGACAACCAATCACGCAACACCGGCCATGGGTCTCGTTCTTTAACCTCTTTGAATGTCGTTGCGCCGGCACAGATCTGCGCAATGGCCATTTCCCGATCGTTGTCGGCGAATCCAGGCAACTCCAATTCCGGCATCGTCCGGCTCAAGAAACAAAGACGTGCAATCCAGCGCTCTACCGAACCATCCCATTTTTTCAACGACAGCTCTCCGGCGATGACCCGCTCAGCCAACAAACTCCCGGCCAGGTCAGGATCAACTTCCCCGCCCCGCTTCTCTTCTAAAACCAGACCTCTGAATATGCGTTGCTTCACCGAGACAACCCGACGGGCAACCTCGTCAAAAATCACTCCGCCGGTTTCACAAACTTCGCGCTCTGGCAGCCATGCTTCATCGATGGCAACGCAACGGGAAAGGTTCACCGTCCGCTCCCGTCCTTCGACCTCTATGATTTCCGTGGTCAAAAAGAGCGGCGATTTTCGCACCGCACTCTTGGAATTCATCTTCCCACGCCGACCTCCGACGACATGGCAAACCGCGCTCCCCTGATCACGTCGCACCGCCAGACGATCCCCAAAGGCAATTAGCATTGCCTTGGCGCAGTCTTCTCCCCGCTGTCGAAAATCGGGCTCTTTGATACGGCCGCCTCGCTTCTCCATTCCTCGAAGAAGTTGCTCGTATGTTTTCATGGTCTCCCGCGCACCCCGGGCAAGAACTCCCAGCGCGTCGCAGTCGCGTGGATTAAAGTTCGCTCTTCTCGCAGATTCCATCGCCAACCATTCGGAGGCAAAATCACTCACCCAACCCGGCTCTCCTTCAAAATACTCCGCCCACCTCGTCCCCCGGTCTCCTTTCTTAAAAATCCCCTCACCCTGCACCGCCGCCGCTACGAATAAAGCCTCTCCCAAACATTCATGTCGTATCCCTTGTAATACCAAACAGGCCAATCTCGGATGCATGGGATAGCGAGCCATCTCTTCTCCCGCCTTCGTCAATTCACCACCTGCATCCAAAGCTCCCAGCCAAGTCAGGAGGCTCAACGCCTCCCGATAACGCTCCGGCTCCGGGGCATCAAGCCAACGGAATTCGTCCACTCCCAGTCGCTTCAAAAACAACAAGGCCTCGGCCAAATCAACCCGCCGCACTTCCGGGGTCTCAAATTCCGATCTTCCGCGGTGATCACTCTCACTCCACAGTCGCACACAGCGACCCGGACCGGTTCGCCCCGCCCTACCCGCACGTTGTTCTGCTGCCGCTCTGGAAATTTTCACAATCCCCAGGGAATCGAAACCACGAGCTACGTCGTACTTTGACTGCCTCGCCAAACCTGAATCGATCACGACTTTCACGCCATTGATCGTCACCGAGGTTTCCGCGACATTAGTCGAGAGAATCACCCGCTTTTTCCCATCCACTTTAATCGCGGCTTGTTGGGCCGCCGGAGCGAGCGCCGAATAGAGCGGAAGAATCTCCCAGCCATTCATCCACGATGCCCTTTCCAAAAGGGTTTGGCATTTTCGGATCTCATACATTCCGGGTAGAAAAACGAGGATACGATCTCCCTCGACCAACTCCGCCACTTCGGCCCGCACTGCGGATGCTACCCGATCCCACAACTCCTCCGGTCTCGTCGGTCCTCGACGTGTCACTTGTCGCTCACCACGATATTCGATTTCCACGGGAAACAACCTTCCACCCGCCTCGACCAATTCGCAGGGCATGAGGTATTCCTTCAAGCCTCCAATCTCGAGAGTCGCAGACATCACGACAACCCGCAGATCCGGCCGAATACTTTCCTGGAGATCAAGCACCCGGCCTAAGGACAGATCCGATGAAAGCCGACGTTCGTGAAATTCATCAAAAACCACCGCTCCAACGCCCTTCAATTCCGGATCATCAAGAAGCATCCGCTGCAGCACGCCATCGGTGACATAGAGTATCTCCGTTTCCCGCCCAAACCGGCTTTCAAAACGCACCGCATAACCCACGCCTCCCCCGAGCGGAGTACCGGTCTGCCGAGCCACGAATTCCGCCAACAAGCGAGCAGCCATCCTCCGTGGCTGCACGACAATGACCCGCCCCTCCACCTCAGCCCGAATCATCGAGGGCACGGTGGTTGATTTACCCGATCCGGTAGGCGCTTTCAGAAGCAATCGCCCCTGATCTTCCCGGACCGCCGCACGAATATCCTCCTCAACCTCATGCACCGGCAACTTCACAAAGGGAGGAAATCACCTGTATCCATATGGTGCAAGCCGTGCGAAGGCGAGATTTACTGAAATGTCTCTACCCACTGCCTCGTTTCATCACTTGCTTAATATTACAATCAACTCTAGAA
>JAKMEV010000539.1:0-19244 GCA_022425785.1 Akkermansiaceae bacterium
AGCATAAACCTGATCGATGGAGACCGAGTTTTGATATGGTCCGTGTCCGCCAATGGCCGCTCCGGTGAGATATTGGTCGGCATTGGAATGACCGTGGACACTCCGGGCCGCCGGATGCGAAAGCCCCGAATAAATGGTGATTTCCTTGCGCAAGGGTTCCAAAACATCGAGCACTTTAGTGAGTTGGAAATCTCTCTCGCCACCTCGTGGAAACCAGCTCCAGTCCTTCCAAGCCGGATCTTCTTTCACCGGCAGGCCGACCCCGTCGGGATGGTAGACACTGAGAAAGCGTTTGGGCGCAGGGTCCTGCCCGGAACGACTCGCGGCGAAGGTTTCAAACCAAGGCAGAGCCAGCGACACTCCTGCGCCATGCAGAAATTTTCTCCGGTTCAACTGACTTGCGGCTGATTTCATCATTACTTCGAGTGAAAGATACTGCTGTGGACAATCAAGTATATCAAATCACCCAAACGATCGCCCTTTTTTCTGAATTGCACCGTGAGGGCATCGATTTCGGCATGATCACTGAAGCCCAGGGGCCGCCCGAGCGCGTAGGCCGTCATCTTGTGAACCATCGCGCGGGCAAACTGATCCTGCCGCTCCGCGAGCAGGTAGCGTTTCAAGCCGTCCATCCCGGCCAATTCCTGTTTGTTGAACAAAGCCGAGGTAGCATCGACAGGCTTGTTTTTGATCTTGGTCCGGTAGGACCCCAGGGCGTCGTAGTTTTCGAAAGCAATTCCCCAAGGGTCGATTTTGGCGTGACAGGAAATGCAGGCCGGCTTGTTGCGATGATCGACGATGCGTTCCTTGAGTGTCATTTCCAAAATCCTCGGGTCGGTCAAATCGACCTACGGGACATTGGGCGGCGCGGGCGGCGGCGGATCATGGAGAACGCGTTCCAGCATCCAAATGCCGCGCTTGAGCGGATGGGAATCCTTTCCATGGGAATTCATCGCGAGGATCGCGGCATTGGTAAGAATCCCGCCGCGATTGAGATCGGGCTTCACCGCGACCTTCCGAAAATGCGGACCATAGACATCGCGGATACGATAATGGCCCGCCAACTTTTCGTTCACCACGGCATAGTCCGAGTGCAAGAAATCCATCACGCTGTCGTTGCTCTTGAGAACGTGATCAAAGAAGGCGACGGGCTCTTCCTGCATCGCCTCAAACAACACGCGGTCCTTCACATGCACTACGCTTGCCATGGCATCCAGGCCGAGCCATTGCTGCACGAAACTTTGCGAGAAGCGCTTTGCCCGCGGGTCCGCCAACATGCGCCCGATTTGCCCCTTCAGAACCTCCGGATTCTTGAGTGTTCCCTCCCAGGCGAGCGTCAACAGTTCCTCGTCAGGAATACTGGACCAAAGAAAAAACGACAGCCGACTAGCCAACTCGACTTCACTGATCGTCTTGGAATCTTGTTGCGTCAGGTAAAGAAATTCCGGCGTCGCAAGAATGGTTGCCAAGACTTCCAGCATCGCTTCTTCCATGGTTGCGAACTCGGGGCGGTATTTCGCAAACAAACTCACGAAGGGCTCCACTTCCTTCACCTCAAGCGGACGACGCCAAGCCAGCACCATGAATCGCGTCAGGACTTCTCGGGCATATTTTTCTTCATTCGTTTTATGTTCGCTCTCGAAGAAAATCTCCCGATGAGTTTGCGGCGGCCATTTCTCGAAGTGCGGCGCGCTGATTTCCACGAAGTCAATCAGGACGCCGAGCGGTTCCTTACCACGCGTGCTCGCTTGATACTCGATGGTCAAAAACTCATCGCGTCGGGGGAAGTTTTTTTTATTCTTCCGAAACGGATTGCGTTGGATCTCGCTGAGCGGAATGTCCAGGTGAATGAACTGCGGATCATCGACCGAAGCCGTCACCGGAATGTCGCGCGCGCTAATGACTTCGGAAAAATTGGCGTTGTTGCTGGTGTGCGCACTGAAAGTAAAACGCAGGCTGGCAAACTCATCCTCGTTCATCGACGTGCGCCCGGCGCGGAGCGTGATCCGCATAGTTCCTTCGTCGGGAAGATGATTACTGAGATTATACTTCACCGAACGTTTCCTCCGGTCCAACGAAGCCACTTTCGGAGAGGTCTGGCCTTTCTTCACCTTCTCTTTGAGGAGATGAACGTCACCGACGTCTTCACCATCGAGGGCCGACAATTTCTCGTCCTGCCCCGGCAGGCGATAAACCACCATCTCAGGCCGCTCACCGAGAACGGTGGTGTGCTTGAGAGCCTTCAAGGCAATCTCACGATAGATCTCAAATTGCATCGCGGACATTTGCAACATCTCCGAGCTATTCTTGAATCCATCTTCGGAAGCCGTCTCCGGCGGGAGATTGTCGACCAGCGAATAGGGTAAGCCCAGGAGATCCTGCAGCGCGTAATCGTATTCGTAACGAGCCATGCGACGAAACGAGGAATGCCCTCCCTCATTGCGGCGTGCGGTGGAGGCCTTGTCAATTTCCCCACTCAACCACTCGGTGACTTTTTCCAGCTCCTCGTCCGCCAGATGAAGATCCGCGTCTTCAGGCGGCATCTCACCATTGCTCAGGACATCAAGAACCTCCAACCACCAATCGACATCGCCGCCCTCCATGAGATTCGGATCGAGGGTATCAATGCGAAACTTTCCCTTGGCCTTCTTCGGCCCATGGCACTCCACACAAGTCTTCTTGAGGATGGGCGCGATGTGCTTTTTAAAGTCCCCAAGATTCGCGGTCGGCGCTCCCGTCGGGACCTCCTTTCGCGAGGACAACAAAGCCGAATTCGCCCGCCCCGCTTCCCGGGCTTCAGCCAAGGAAGGTAGCTCGGCACGACCCATGGAAGCAGATGCCAAAAGACACCACGCCGTGATGCCAATTTTCTTTAGGGTCTCGGTGCAGGATTTGATCATTGTTGATGCCGCTCCCTGTCTACTGCCCACACCTACTTACTTCTATCGGAGAATCTTTGTGGAGGCGGAGCGATTGCCATTCTCAATCGAACCTACACCTTGACCCCTCTGCTAAACGCAGTATCACTTCAGAACTCCAGTCATGATCACCACTCCGAAACATTTCCTCGTCGCCGGCGGCTTTACGATTGCCGGTCTCCTTGGGCCAGTGATGGCCGAAGAATCCGCTGGGGCCCGCGCCGAGTATCCGGGCGGGTTTACGCGACCACCCTCAGAAGGAAAAAACTACGACACCTGGAACGGTGCCAAGGGCCCCGATGTCGGTATAACGAAAGTCGATCCCAAACGCCTGCCCTCGCGCGTCGACAATTCGAAAAGGCCCGAATTCCCCCCGGTCTACAAACAGCGGTGGGGAGCTTGCGGTCAGTTTGCTTCGGTAGCTTCCATCTTCACTTACGAAATGAACGTCCTGAATGGCAAGAAAGCCGACAGCGACGAGAACAGATTCCCCGCTCACTTTTCCTGGAACATGATGAACGGTGCCGAGAACAAAGGGTCGGAAGCTTATCACGGATGGGAGGTCGCCAAACGGATCGGCATTCCCACCGCGAAATCTTACGGCGGCGTGCGCCTCAACAAAATCGGAGTGTGGCCGAACGGCTACGATATTTGGCGTGAAGCGATGGAGTATCGCGTCTCGGGCTATCGCTATACTCCCGCCAATACCGTGGCCCAACTCAACGAAGCCCGTGGTTGGATGTTTGATCGAAATCAACCTGGAAAGAAAACGCCCGGCGGTATCATGGCCCTCGACGGACGCATGGGCGAGTTGAAGAAAGTCACCGTAACCATTCCCGATGGGGAGCACGAAGCAGGCAAGGACATCTGGACCCGCTGGGGACCCTCCGGCTACGGGCACGGAATCACCTGTGTGGGATACGACGATCAAGTCGGCTACGATATAAATGGCGACGGTAAAATCACCAACGACATCGACACCAATAACGATGGCAAGGTCACCCTCGCCGACTGGGAACGCGGTGCTTACATCGTGGTTAATTCCTGGGGCGAGAAATGGTCGAAGGACGGACGAATCTATCTCCTCTACAGCGCCATGATTGACCCAAGCTGGAAGCGTGGAAACTACCTCGGCCGCGCCGAAGTGACCCGTTATCTTCCCAGCCAAACGCTCAAACTCAAACTCTCTTGCAACGACCGCACCGACGTCCGCATGACCATCGGCATCGCCGGAGACAAGAACGCCAAATCTGCCGAACACGAAATCACACCCGAAGCCTTCAACGGCTGGCCGCTCTTCGGACGAGGCGGAAATGGCGGCCACGTTCCCCTCGCCGGACCGAAGGATGACACGCCCATCGAAGTCGGAATTGATCTCACTCCCCTCCTCAAAAAACTGGGCCCCGATAAAGACGAAAAAGGAAGGCTCTTCCTCCAACTCAGCCGGGCCGACGGCAGCAAAGTCGAAGGCCAACTCCACGAAGCCGCCGTCCGGCTTTATGACCCAATAGGCAAGTTCGTCCGCGAATCAGCAGTGGAAATCAAGGCCGGCAACTTTGGCGAATCGCCACTCCAAGTTAATACGGTGATCCGCGATCTCGGCGAAAAGTAACCGACTCCAAAGAGCCTACTGCTCAACTCTAAAGTAGACCCTTGGAACACCGTCCAAGGCGGGAATCGCCGAGAGGTCAAATTCTCTGGTGGTGGTTTCACCATCGTCTCCAACAACACCGTCGTCTAGATCAGCACCCCAATCGATCATATCCAGCGAGTAGTACACGGAATAGATTCTTCCCGGATTCGAATTCCAGGTCAGCGCCAATTTTAGATCCGAAGATAGGTCGATTTCGGTGATTGCTAAAATAGACGAAGCCCCAACGGTAATACTTCCATCACCTTCGATCCAAGCTTCCGTGCTGGTATAGGTTCCCGGAGCAACTTCGGTGTAGGTTCCCGTCCCCTCCGGATCGATCCATAAGTTTCCCTCACCGACCTTTTCATTAACGCCCGCATCGATATTCAGGACACCTTTGGCGCCGATATTAAAAACCGTCGCATCATCATCGATCGCGCCTTCGCCACCCACCGTGTTCGCGGTAATTCGAAGCGAAGCAATTCCTCCGTTCGTCCCGGCACGTCCTTCGAGCGTCAACTCCGAAGTCTGACCGAAAGCTCCCACCTTGTCAGCAACCCAATAACACGGCTGCCCCTCGGGAGCTGCTTTGTTGTTGCTATTCCAGAGCCGGATTGTCCCAGTAATTGTATTCGGTTCCGTTCCGGTAATGGTAATGAGTTCATCCGGGTCAACTCCATCGGAAAACCCGCCGTCTCGGGTCATCAGCAGGTCACCCTCACCACTGATCACACCATCGATGGTTAAGCTCTGGTCACGCTCTTCGCGGATATGAAATGGAGCTGCGGAGGCCAGGAGAGTCAGGTCCCCAATGGTATTAGCGCCACCATGCTTGAAGACGATATCCTGATCACCCGTGCCTGTCCCGGTAACCCCGGCGACCGTCCCAATGGTATTACCTGCATTCGTGAGTCTACTTGAACCGCCCAAGTTAGCCGTTCGATCTATCGCACATGTGTCCGTGCCATCCGGATAGCCATTGCTTCCATCATCAACTCCGCTTTCCAACTTCCAATTGCCGGGGGTTGTCCATAGTTGCTGGTGACCTTGTCCATCGGGACCATCAACGGACAAATCGTCCATCAGGAAGGTGAAATGTCCTCCCAGCGCAGTCTGGAAAATGAGAGGGCAAAGCGAGCACTTGATCGCGCGACCAATTGATGAGTTTTTGATTTTGGCTGTGGAATTCATCTCTTTATTTTCTGCTCACTGCGTCATCGAGTGGAACTGAGTGTCATTTGAATAGACCGAAAAAGCAAGCCCGACAATGATCGTCGACGTGACTCTGCCTCGATATGAGTCTCCTTAACTTTCTTGCAAAGATGCCCTTCCAAATTGAAAACGTCATCAAAGATCACAATATCAAATAGACCGCCTGGTCGCCAAAACCTGACACGAGAAAAATTCTTTTAAGAGCTTCGTCATCCATTCATGGTGCACATGATGTTGAAGGTATCCTCCATCGCTTTGTCCGCCGCTCTTTGCGGGGCCTCCTTCGCGGCTCCCGAAAAAGCAACACCTCCTACCGCCGAACAACTTGAATTCTTCGAGAATAAAGTGCGGCCGCTTCTCGCCGACAAGTGCTATCGCTGCCACTCGGTCAAGGCCGAGGAAAAAGGCAAACTAAAAGCCGGCTTGTTTCTCGATTCCCTGGCCGGGCTTTTAAAAGGAGGTGATTCCGGATCAGCTCTGACTCCCGGCCATCCGGAAAAAAGTTTCCTCGTCGAAGCGGTCAACTACCGCAACGAAGACATGGAGATGCCGCCGAAGGGAAAACTCAAGGAGGAACAAATCAAAACCCTGACCGACTGGGTCAAAATGGGAGCTCCCTGGCCTGGCGCGGAATCCACTTCCGAAATCGCCCAAACCCAACCCAAAGAAGCCTATGATTGGGATCGCTTTCGCCGGGAACATTGGTCGTTCAAACCGATCGCCAAAGTCGCTCCTCCGCAGATCACAAACAACACGTGGGCACGCTCTCCCATCGATCATTTCACTCTCGCGAAACTCGACGCAGCAAAACTTCAGCCCAACAAGCCTACCGAGAAATTGCCTCTCATCAGACGGGCCTATCTTGATCTCATCGGACTACCTCCCACACCGGAACAAGTCGACGCCTTTCTCAGCGACTCAAGTCCCGAAGCATTTTCGAAGATTGTCGATGAACTGCTCGCTTCGGCACACTACGGCGAACGCTGGGCACGGCACTGGCTCGACGTCGCCCGTTACAGCGACGGCCTGGGCGGATTTGGTGACAACCGGGCCCTCCCGGAGGCCTGGCGATACCGCGATTGGGTGGTCAATGCTTTCAATGCCGACATGCCCTACAACGAATTTGTTTCCCGGCAGATTGCGGGAGATGTCCTTGGGGGAAATCCGGATCCGGTTGCGACCGGTTTCTTTGTGGTGGGGCCAAGCTACACTTCAGATGGTGGCGATCCCGAAGCGAAGGCCCAAGCCCAAGCCGAGACACTTTCAGATCGCGTGGATACCTTTTCCCGCGCCTTCCTGGGACTCACCGCGGCCTGTGCAAGGTGTCATGATCACAAGTTTGATCCCATTACGATCAAGGACTACTATGCCATCGCGGGAATTTTTATGAACTCCCGCACCGGCGAGCATCCTCTGGTTCCGCAGGAGATCGTGGATACCTATCGAAAGGGGCAGGACGCGATCAAAAATCAAAATAATGCCGTTAATCAATTCCTCAACGACGAAACCAAACGACTGAAAGTCGAGCGGAAGCACGTCGAGAAAACGATGGGGGAAGAGGCGAAGAAAAAGGTCGCTGAGATGCGTGCCGAGCTGGACCGCCTGAAAAAGGTGGCGCCCAAAAAATACGAGATCGCGCATGTCCTTCAGGAAGCCGGAAAAAACAACATGCATGTCGCCTTGCGCGGAGATTTGCGTAAGAAAGGGGAATTGGTCCCTCGCCGTTTTATGCAAATCCTTGCGGGAGATTCGCCCGAACCCTACACCGATGGAAGTGGAAGGCGCGAGTTGGCGGAATCGGTCACCGCCCCTGACAATCCCCTCACCGCACGAGTGATCGTCAACCGCATCTGGCAATGGCACTTCGGCCAGGCCCTGGTGCGCACGCCGAGTAACTTTGGCATTCTTGGCGAGAAGCCCACCCACCCGCAATTGCTCGACTGGCTCGCCGCCGATTTCATCGAACACGGCTGGTCGCTCAAACGGCTGCACCGCCAGATCATGCTCTCATCCACTTGGCAAATGAGCAGCCGCTTTGACAAAGAGAAATTCGCTATCGACGGAGACAACAAATTGCTTTGGCGAATGAACCCGCGGCGTCTCGAAGTTGAAGCCTGGCGCGATTCTCTGCTTGCGGTCACCGGCGAACTCGATCGCACCGTCGGCGGTAATCCCGACAAGGAGATTTTACGGAGCAAACGCCGCACCCTCTACGCCACGATCAGTCGCACCGGAGATCGATTTGAATCCGATGCCTTCCTGCGACTCTTTGATTTTCCAGCGGCCGTTTCCACCAGCGCCTCCCGTCCCACCAGCACCGTGCCCCAACAATACCTCTTCATGATGAACAGCCCCTTCATGACGGAACGAGCGAAGACGCTGGGCAATTCACTGCACGCTCAAAAAGACCCCCAGCCCAATCGAATCAAAAAGGTCTACCGACAGCTCTACTCCCGCTCGCCCGATCCCGCTGAGATCGAACTCGGCAACCAATGGCTCGGCGACAAGCCAACCCCCAAAGCCTGGCAGCAATATGCCCAAGTCTTGCTCAGCGCCCACGAATTGATCCAAATCCAGTAGTCCCCATGAAATTTCTCGAACACGAACTCGCCTACCGCAGGACGATACAGTCCCAGATGACCCGCCGCGACGCGCTTGCAAAAATGGGTGCCGGAATTGGCAGCATTGGCCTGGCAAGCATGTTTGGGAACAACGCTCTCGGCGCTGAAACTGCGTCGAACCCTCTCGCCCCGAAAGCCCCTCACTTTACCCCAAAAGCGAAGCGCCTCATTCAATTGTTCATGCCCGGCGGGCCCTCACAAGTGGACACCTTCGACTACAAGCCGATGATCGCCAAGCACGCCGGCGAACGACCGGAGAGCGTCAATCGCAAGTCGCTCCGCAATACCAAGTTGGGCCTGATGCCCTCGCCCTTCGGATTCAAGCAATATGGCGAATGCGGAAAATGGGTCAGCGATATTTTTCCGGAAACCGCCAAGTGCGTCGACGACATCACCTTCATCCACTCGATGCATACCGACATACCCGAACACGCCGGTGGCATCCTTATGACCAACCTCGGCGCGCTGCAACCCAACCGTCCGAGCATGGGCTCTTGGCTGACCTACGGGCTCGGCGCAGAAACCGAAAACCTTCCGGGTTTTGTCGCGATGTCCCCGCGCGCCCAGCCCCGTGGAAAGATTGCCAACTGGGGCAATGCTTTCCTTCCCGGTGCCTACGCCGGATCTTATGTGAACATTCAAAACATGAAACCGGATGCGGTCATTCGTGATTTGAAGAACTCCAATCTCTCGCGGGAAGAACAACGCAAGCAGGCCGACCTCCTAACACAAATCAACAAGCTTCACCTGGAACGTCTCGAGCAGGATCAAAACCTTGAGGCTGGCATTCAGGCCATGGAGATGGCTTTTCGAATGCAATTTTCGGTGCCGGAAGTTTTCGATGTTTCGAAGGAGAGCGAGGAGACCCGGAAGCTTTACGGAGAAAGCGAATTTGCGAAAGGCTGCCTTATCGCCCGACGTCTGGTTGAGGAGGGTGTGCGCGTCGTTCAGCTTTCACATTCGATCGACGGCTATGATATTGCCTGGGACACGGGTCACGGAGACATCGCCGGCGGTCATGCAAAACTTGCCAAAGCCTGCGACCAGGGAATCGCCGCGCTTTTAAAAGATCTCGAAGGCCGCGGCCTGCTCGAAGAAACGCTCGTCGTCTGGGGCGGTGAATTTGGACGCGCTCCCACTTCAGAAGGCAAGAAAGGTCGTGACCACGATCACTACGGCTACACCACCTGGATGGCCGGCGGCGGTGTGAAGAAAGGATTCAGCTACGGCGCCACCGACGAATTTGGATTGTCGGCCGTCGAGAACCGCGTCCACGTCCACGACATGAATGCAACCATCCTTCACCTCATGGGACTCGACCATGAGAAGCTCACCTATCGTTACTCCGGAAGAGACTACCGCCTCACCGACGTCCACGGTCACGTCGTGCACGATATCATCGCATAGCGCGAGGATTCCCACCTCTCCCTCCAGCTTAAGATCACTCAATGATCCCTGAAAGAAGGGCTCTTTCTCCTGTCTACCCTTCCTCAATACGAAAGAACAGGGCCTCCGCCTGGACGCCTAGAAGAGGGAAGGTCACGGTGATTTGCTCGGGGTCATCGGGATTCTCGTCGCGTTCCTCTGTGATGCCGTCGTCCAAGTCCGCGTCCCAATCGATCATGTCGGACGAGTATCTGGCGATGTAGGCCGCGGCACCGGTCTTGCTCCAGGTCAGGGTCACCGCCGGGTTCGGGGCGAGCGAGTAATCGATCGCGGTAACTACAAGAGGGGCGGAGGGCCCCGTATTCCGAAGCCCAGCTGTGACGATCACTTGGCCGGCATCACCATCGACGTTCGTATTCTCAAGCCAGACAATATTATCCCCTTGGGTCAAACCAAAATCAGCAAACGACAGGCCACTAAAGGTATGAGTTGAGGTAACTTCAATCACATCTCCAGCTTCGATCTCATCATCCATGAGAACTTGTCCATTGTTCTGCTGAAAACGAATCGAGTTGGTATTGGCTTCCCAGGAATCGATGGTCCCAAACAAGTCAGTGGTCGACGAAAACACCTCATTTTGAACCGTCAGGGTGAACGCGTTCACTGGTGCAACGACACCAGACCCAAGCTGGAATTGTTCGTTAACCGTGTCCAATAAAGTCGCGCCTCCCAAAGAGGCTCCCTTATTACTCTCGGTCAGACCGGTGAGATCAAGGGTCCCGGAAACGTAAAGGATCACATCGCCATCGGCCTCGGTAAATTCCAGTAAGATCTCAGCGTCCGAGTCCTGAGAGAGATTGAAACTGAGCGACAAGACAACAGTTGCCGTTTTTAGAGCTGTTTTCATCATGATCGTTTTTCTTCTTTTAATACAGCGGAGCATTGTCTCATAGCTGCAACGCCTACCTATAGTGATCACTAGTCCAACAAGAGCAAACTTGTGACAGGCCCGGGATACTTTCCCTTCGCCTATGTCGACTGTGAGGCGAAGCAGGCCCCCAGCACTCCCCTATGAATGCGGCGGATCGATGGGGCCCGGCTTGGCAGGGGCTACTTTGGCGGTGTCACCGTCTGCATTGGCGTCTGCATCGCCATCACAGGCAGCTGCAGAGAGCGCGATCCCTGCTGCAGCGGCGCTTGCAAGAAGTCGTTGCGCTTTGTGGGAATGCCCAAAGCGCTCGCGGCGGATGGTGAGCGAATTCTTATCGTGAATGCGGTAGACCACATTACGAACTTCGTCATCGCGGAAGAACTCGCCGCCTGCTTTGAAGATGCGATACCAGAGATGATAGTCGTCGGCTCCGAGGCCTACCGCGCGCTCCTGGTAGTTGCCGGCCTTCCGGGCGATACTGGTGCGCATCAAGACACTTGAGTGAGGCAACATGTTATCGTCCGAATTTCCGGTGAACATCGTTTCGATTGGCTTGTTTGGCCAATGCAGGCGAGGAGTAATTTCCCCATCCTGCAAGGTATTCAGCATGCAGCCGTAGACATCTGCCTTTTCTCTTTCGAGAGTCTTCACTGCGCGCTCGAGGTAGTTGGGGAGAAGCTGATCGTCGTAATCGAGCGGCTTGTAGTATTCCGTGTCGCATTGCTCGAGAGCCTGCCGGTGGAGCCAGCTACAGTGCTCGATATCCGCCTTCATACCGGTGCAGATCAGCGGCAAGTCAAAGCGCTTGGCAAGTCGTTCGCCCAAGGCCCATGGTCCGTCGACGAGAAGGACGACTTTAAATTTGCGATAAGTCTGCGAGGCAATGCTATTAATGGCATCGTCGAGATAAGCGGGGTCAACTCCATCGTGAATCCGCACGCCAAAGGTCACCTCTGCGTCCTCATGTTGCAGCGAGGTGTGGGTCAGGAATCCTAGCGTCTGTCCGTAGGCGCGCACGTAATTGGACCCGAGCGAAAGTTCGTCCACCGAAGCGAGACACTTCACGGGATCGAGCTTAGCCGCTTTCAAAATAGCGCGGTTCGCAATCTTGGCGAGGCGCTTGGGATTTTCATGCCAATCGATGAGAACACCGTTTTGTCCTTTCTTGATGAATCTCGCGATGCCGCAGTCTTTGGTGACAACAACTGGAATTCCACAGCTCAACGCCTCCGCGGCGGTGAGCAGAAAGCCTTCCCGCTTGCTGTTACCGAGCAGGACATGGCAGCCCTCGAGACGATGGCGATAGTTGAAGGCGTCGAAATCGAGTGGACGCACATCAAGACGATCCGCCACGCCGAGCTTCCGCGCCAACTTGTAAACTTCTTCCATCGCTTCGCCTTGCACCCGGAGCGTGTAATCCAGACCTGCAGTCTCCGCACCGGTCCAGGCCCGCACCACGATGTGCGGATTTTCCGCCAAGAGATATGGCAAGGTCATGAGACCCTTGTCCTTGAGCGGACGTCCCATCCAGCCGACCACAAGACGGCCCTTGGGATCCAAATTCCCTTTCGCCATGCAGAACTCGGTTACCGGAGGAGGGAGAATTCCGCCCGAGGTGTGGCCATTCTCCTGAATCCAATCGCCGTAGCGATTCATGACTTGCTGGGAAACGCCCGCCACTGTCATGCCACGACGACCTTCGTAGGCCTTGCTGAAATAACGCCAGCCAGCATCGTCCCAGGAATGCAGCACGAGCGAGGTCGGCCGCTCCGGCAGGCCGTCGAGGTTTCCGTAACTCAAGAACCACATGCTCGGATCTCCCGGGGCCTCGCGCGTGATGTTTCCACAATCAAATCCACCTTTCACCGCCTGATCAAGCAGTGGCGTGTCATCAGACTGACTGTAGAGCGTGGTCCGGTCGCGCACCCACTCTGGAAGAGCCTGAATATAGCGCAACACCGCGGTCTGCGCACCACCAAGGGCCATGTTGTGACTGACAAAACAAGGAGCGACTTGAGGAAGTAGAGTATGGTTCATCGGTGATCAGGTGAAAAATTAATGCCACATATTAAGTTAACTATTACGAAGCTGCATGCGGAAAAACCCGTGCGCAACAGGCTCATACACGTATATAATCAAGAATACCTTCCAAAATATTCGAAATTTGCCCGAGTTTATCTGATGAATCGTCCCATCCATTTGTTGTTGCTGCTTGCCGGACTGCTTGTTGCCGCTCCTGCGCTTTCGGACGAAAAAGTTCCCCATTGGTCCTTTCAGGCTCTAGAAATGCCTGCCGAACCAGCTCTTCCCGACAAAAGCTGGGTTCGCAATCCCATCGATTCTTTCGTCAAAGCCGACCTTCTCGACGCGAATTTGCAAGCGAACCCCGAGGCGGATAAACTGACCCTCATTCGTCGGCTCACCATCGATCTCACCGGCTTGCCCCCGACCATCGAGGAAATCGACGCATACCTCGCCGACTCTTCACCCGACGCCTACGCCAAGCTCGTTGACCGGCTCTTAGACTCGCCCCATTACGGCGAGCGCTGGGGACGGCATTGGCTTGATGTCGCGCGCTACGTGCAGGGTAAGACCAAGGTGGCGGCCGTCGACCGCGTCGATATGGCAGAACCGTATCGCGACTACGTGATCCGTGCGCTGAATTCCGACAAGCCATACGACCGCTTCGTCACCGAGCAACTAGCGGGGGACTTGCTGCCGCCTTCAAAAGACCCCATCGCCTCTCTCGATCAACTGGCCGCTCCGGGCTTCCTCTCGATCGGTCCGTGGTTCTCCGATTGTGCCGATCCGAACACCTTGCGGATGGACATTATCGACGAACAAATCTCGGCCACCTCGCAAGCCTTTCTCGGGATGAACTTCTCCTGCGCCCGCTGCCACGATCACTTCTTCGATCCCATCCCCACGCGGGACTACTACGCCCTGGCCGGAATTTTTGGCAGCACCCGAATCGTCGATAAGATGAACGAAAACTGGCGGGACGGAAGATTTCGTCTGACCCGCCCTCAAGCCACGCCGGAAGAAATTTCCGCCGCCCGAGTAATTTCAGATCGCATCGCCAAACTACGCGAATCCCGTTGGTCGGCGCTCGAAGAGGCGAGAGAAAAACTCATCGCAAAAGTGCACCCCCTTCTCGCTGATTACGATCAAGCTCTCGCGGCTTTGCCCGACATGCCCATCGTTGAAATCGAAGCGGAAGACTACCACGGACAAAACAACGTCCGGCGGGTTGAACTCGACGGCGAGATGATCGTCGAAACACAACGAGCCCGTCTCCAGTGGGTGCAATACCGGCCAAGCTTGCCGGTAGCCGGAACCTATACCGTCTACCTTCGCTGTGCTGCTCCCGAAGCCCTTCCCATCGAGCTCAAGCTGGACGGAAAATCAGTCTTCAAAGATCAGACCATCCCGGCGAGCGGCGGCTGGAAAATGGAACACTTCCGCTGGGTCAGCCTCGGCTCATTTCAATTTCGCAAAGGCACCACCGATGTGCGCTTCTGGGCCCAAGAGCATTCCTCATTGCCTCGCTTCGATAAGATCCGTTTTGTCCGCACTCCGCCCAATCGCTGGCACCTCATCAACGATCCTGCGACAGAGCACGGCGTCGAGCGCCCCATCCTTTCGGAGTTACAGATCGATCGATCCGCCTGGCCCCCGAATGTGGCCGACACCGAACGCTTCGTCACGCTCGCCGCACTCGATGACCTGGATCGCAAAATCTCGGCGCTTCAAAAAGAATCTCCCAGGTTGCCCCGCATGCTCGCCGTTACTGACCAAGCCGAGATGAAAGACGAACCAGTGCACCTGAAGGGAGAGGTCTACAAAGTCGAAGCCGAAGCTGTCCCGCGCAGCGTGCCAACCATTGCGAACTCATTTCTCTCAAGTCCAAAAATCCCCGCAGATACAAGCGGTCGTTTGCAATTGGCCAAGTGGATCGTCGACGATAAGAATCCTCTCACCGCCCGCGTGATCGCAAACCGACTTTGGCAGGGACACTTTGGACGCGGCATTGTCGGCACTCCCGGCGACCTCGGCATTCAGGGAATGAAGCCCACCAATCAGCCCTTGCTGGATTGGCTCGCCGCGACCCTCATCAAAAAGAAATGGTCTCTCAAGGCTCTGCATCGAATCATCGTCAACTCCTCGACCTATCGCATGAGCAGCGAATCAAACTCCGTCGCCTTGTCTCGGGACCCCGACAACGAACTCCACTGGAGCTATCCCCGCCGTCGACTCGAAGCGGAAGCCATTTACGACGGCATGCTCGCCGCCAGCGGCAAGGTTCCGCGCCAGCCCAGCAGGCAGCCCCTCGACAACAATCACTCGAAAGACCGCGCTCTTTACATTCTCACCTCGAGCCGTTCACCACTTGGGATGGGCATCGAAATTCGTAAAATGCTCTCCCTCTTCGGCTACGACCCTTCCGGCGTTCCGGTCCACCAACGCGACCATTCCGCCACCACGGCACAATCGCTTTTTTGGTTAAACAACAAGTTGCCGAACTACTACGCAACGAAGCTCGCCGAACGCCTGCTCGCCATGCCCGACCTGACCGAGGAAGAACGAATCACGATGGCCTTCCGCATCGCCATCGGACGATCACCCACCCCCGAAATCATGACGAGGACCCGGTCCTATCTCGACCACTGCCGTGCAAGCCAATCACTTGAGGAAAAAGAATCCTGGAGCCGGGTCTGCCTTGGGATTTTTTCTTCCGACACTTTTAGCTATCTCGAATGAATCCGATCAACACAGACTCCCTGCCGACCCTTTCTCGCCGTTCCCTCATGGGCATGAGCGGACTGGCACTCGCGGACTTGCTCACGCGACAGGCTTGGGCCAACACGACGGGAAACAGTTCGATCCTGGAACCTCATTTCCCGGCCCGGGCCAAGCGGATGATCTTTATCCTCCTCGATGGCGGCCTCTCCCAGGTCGACTCCTACGACTACAAACCGCGTCTCCAAAAAGAACATGGCAAGGAATTGCCGGAGTCGATTCAAGCTCCAAAGTTCACCTTCGCGCAACGAGGGCGCATCATTGGTTCACCCTTCGAATTCAAACAATGGGGCGAGACCGGACACTGGGCCAGCGACCTGTTTCCCGAGGTCAACCGCAAGTGGATCGACAAGCTTTGCTTCATCCACTCGCTGCACCACGACAACGAGGATCACACCACCGCCATGTCGATGCTCAACACCGGCGTGCCCCGGGAGATTCGACCCGCGATGGGAAATTGGCTGCTCTATGGACTTGGGTCCGACAATGGAAGCCTGCCGGGCTACATCGATCTCACTCCCAAAGACAACCGCACCCTTCCCTCGGGCTTCCTGCCCTCCGTCTATTCCGGTGCGCCCATTTTCAAATCCAACAACGATGGCCTGAACTGGGACAATCTCAAAGCAGGCTTCAAAGGGCAGCGCGAGCACCTCGATTTCATCCGGGGCCTCAACACCAATCCGCTTGAAATCGAACTTCGCAATCGCGAGCTCGCCTTTCGCATGCAGAGCGTAGCTCCTGGAATCATGGATCTGAACCAGGAATCGGAGGCAACTCGCAAGCGCTACGGCATCGGAGAAGACCATACCGACGAATTTGGGCGAACTCTTTTGCTGGCCCGACGCTTTGCCGAATCCGGAGTGCGCTACATCACCGCAACCCACTCCACCTCACGCTACGGAAACCTTTGGGATCAACACGCCAATCTGGAAAAAGGACACCGTGGGAATGCCCATGCCGTCGACCAGCCCATTGCCGCGCTCTTGAGCGACCTCGAAGCTCGCGGTCTTTTGGACGACACCCTCGTCCTCTGCGGCAGCGAATTTGGCCGCACTCCAAGCCGCGAGCTCTTCGATGGCCAGATGGGTCGCAGCGACAACGGCCGTGATCACAACCCCCACGGCTTCACGATGTGGATGGCCGGTGGCGGCACCAAACCGGGATACCATCACGGCGCGACCGACGACTACGGCTTCTATGCCACCGAAAACAAAGTCTCCATCCACGATCTCCACGCCACCATCCTACACCTCATGGGCATCGATCACGAACGCCTCACCTATCACCACTCCGGCCGGGATTACCGGCTCACCGATGTCTTTGGCAGCGTGGTCGAGGAATTGTTGGCCTAAACCTAGAGCCTTGGCAATGTGATCCGGATGGCTAGGCTCCCATCTCATGAAAGTAATTTTTGTTGGGAGTGAGAAAGCGGGTTCCGGTGTTGGTGTCATTCCGGTTTTCAAAGGAGGGAAGTTTTACGGCGCGGCTAAGAGATATGCCCGCGACTCCGTGAGACAAGTCAAGGCGGCCATGAAGGCCGGGCACTTCCATGGAGAGAAAGGTTCCTCGGTCTCACTCTACGCCCCAACCGGATCAAAGCTCGCCGGACTGCTGCTCAAGGGAGCGGGAGAGAAAGCCGACTTCGATGCCGAGATGTTCGGAGCGACGGCAATGAGGGAGCTGCGGGTGAGCGGAGAGAAAACACTCACGCTGCATCTGGATGGTTTAAAGTTAAAGCCCGACGACGCAGCGAGAGCAGTCGTGGGCGCGAGATTGGCCGCGTATCATTTTTTCAAATACCGCACCAAACTTCCCAAGGGAAGCGAAACCACGATCACGACGATTCGAGTCAGCGTGGACGATTCCGCAAAAGCGCGGGCGGCTTACCAAAAGTTTCATGGCCCTATTTGTGACGGCCAATTGATGGCCCGCGATCTCGTCAACGAACCTGCGAATACGCTCTATCCAAAATCGTATGCCGCGCGGATTAAGAAGTTCCAAAAGCTTGGCATGAAGGTCGAAGTCCTTGGGGAGAAGAAGATGAAGGAGCTCGGGATGGATGCTCTGGTCGGAGTTGGTCAAGGATCGCGACGGGAATCACAACTCGTCGTGATGCATTGGAACGGCGGAAAGAAATCGGACGAGCCGGTTTGCCTCGTTGGCAAGGGGGTCACTTTTGATACGGGAGGAATTTCCCTCAAGCCCGGCGCCGGAATGTGGGACATGAAAGCGGACATGGGCGGCTCAGCAGCCGTGGTGGGAGCGATGCACGCGATTGCCACCCGCAAGGCCAAAGCAAATGTGATCGGTATTGTGGGATTGGCCGAAAACATGCCTGACGGAAACGCTCAGAATCCGGGAGACATCGTCACCTCAATGTCCGGACAAACCATCGAAGTTCAGAACACTGATGCCGAAGGCCGCTTGGTTTTGGCCGATGCCTTATGGTACGCGAAGGAACGATTCAAGCCGCAAGCCATGGTCGACCTGGCAACACTCACGGGAGCCATTCTCATCGCGCTGGGACATGAACACGCCGGTTTGTTTTCAAACTCAGACAAGGTGGCCAAGGCCTTCGCCAAAGCCTCCAAGCATTCAACGGAAAAGACCTGGCGCCTTCCACTGGCTCCGGAATACGACCGCTTGATCAACTCTCCGATTGCGGACATGAAAAACATCGGGGGACGGCCAGCCGGATCCATTACCGCCGCACAATTCCTGCAGCGATTTGTCGGCGACACTCCCTGGGTGCACCTGGACATCGCCGGAACAGCGATGAAGAACGACCGCAAGGATCCGCGTGAGACCACTTTGGGCACTGGCTTCGGCGTGCGCTTGCTCAATCAATGGGTCGCGGACAACTACGAGTAGGTCGTCGGAGATGAAAAAATTCGGTCTCATTGACGGCACCTCGTGACATTCCACCGTGGAATCCTAAACCGAAATCAATCGGGCCATCAATGAGCGACCCGGCGACAACACCAATCATCGATTCCCTGAAATACCATTGTAACATGATCATTGAGTTCATTTTGGATTCACCCTGATAGAAAGGGACCCTTCCAATGGGTAGAAGATTCCTCGATGAAATTTCTACTCCTACTTTTGCTGATTGGTTCTGCCCGATGCGATGACTGGGGCCAAGCCTCGGGTCCGAATGGCAATTTCATCACCGAAGGAAAAGCGCCCGCAAGCTTTAGTGTCGCGCGCGGCGAGGGAGTCCTCTGGCGAGTGCCCCTCCCGAACACCGGGCAAGGAACCGTCGTTGTCTCCAAGGGCCGCGTCTTTGTCGCCTCGCATGCTCCCGCGGACGGCGATTCCGAAACCGGTTCCTTAATCATCGGACAATGTTTCGATGCCGCGACCGGCAAAGAACTCTGGCGCAAGGAGCTCCCCGGCTCCCGCGTGACCGATCTCTCCAGTCTCTTCAGCGACAACACCGCTGCCTCACCAGTGAGCGACGGCGAGCGGGTTTGTTTTATCAATGTCGGAGGATCGATGAAGTGCTTCGACTTCGATGGCAAGGAACTCTGGTCGAGAACCTGGGTGCCCTTTGGGAGACATCATTCCCGCCAGCACGAGCCTATTCTTCACGATGGAAAAGTCATCGTAGTTCGCGTCAAGCCATCCGATCTCGATCCCAAAGTCACTACCAAGGCGGGGGCCAAACCACTCGGCCGGGACCGTGCTTACTGGACCTGGTTGCAGGCCTACGACATGAAAACCGGCGAGCTGGCATGGAC
>JAKMEV010000551.1:0-6183 GCA_022425785.1 Akkermansiaceae bacterium
GTTTAAAATCGAGGCCCTGAAATTTATAGGTGAGTCGGTGGTGGTCGATACCGAGTTGCTGGAGGATAGTGGCGTGGAGATCGTGGACGGAAACACCATCTTGCGCGACGGCGTAGCCGAGTTCGTCGGTGGAGCCGTAGGTTGTGCCACCTTTGATTCCCGCACCGGCCATCCAGAGGGAGAAGGCCTGGATATGGTGGTCGCGACCGGAACCTTGGGCCATTGGGGTGCGGCCGAATTCGCCGCCCCAGATAATGAGGGTGTCTTCGAGCATGCCGCGGGCCTTGAGGTCTTTCACGAGAGCGGCGGTGGCTTTGTCGATATGGCGGGAAACCGTTTCGATTCCTTTCTTCACGCCGCCGTGGTGGTCCCATCCGCGGTGGTACAGTTGGATGAATCGCACGCCGCGTTCAGCGAGGCGACGGGCGAGGAGGCAGTTGGAAGCGAAGGAGCCGTCGCCCGGAGTGGCGCCGTAATCTTCGAGAACGTTCTTGGGCTCTTCGGTAACATCCATCAGTCCGGGAACTGAAGTTTGCATTTTGAAGGCCATCTCATACTGCGCGATGCGGGTGGCGATCTCGGGATCGTTTTGACGATAGCCGAGCATGCGGTTCATTTGGTTGATCGTTTCGAGAAGCTCGCCCTGGTCCGCGCGGGTGACACCGGCGGGATTGTTGACGTAGTGAACGGGATCGCCTTTCGAGTTGAATTGCACTCCCTGGAATTTCGAAGGAAGAAATCCGCTGTGCCACTGGCGGGCGGCGATGGGTTGGTCTTGTCCGCCGCCGGAAGAGGTCATGACGACGTAGCCGGGGAGTTCGTCGGTCTCTGCACCGAGTCCGTAGAGCAGCCAAGAGCCCATCGAGGGACGCCCCGGGATGACCGAGCCGGTGTTCATGAAGGTGTGCGCCGGGTCGTGGTTGATCTGCTCGGTGTGCATTGAATTGATGACCGCGATTTCGTCGGCGATCGATCCGATGTTCGGGAAGGCGGAGGACATCATGCGACCGCATTTTCCGTAGCGTTTAAATTCGTGTTGCGGGCCGAGGCATTTGAGCTGGTCGCGATTTCCCTGAAGCTGGGCGAGCTGTTGTCCTTCGGTGAAGGAGGTGGGCATGCCCTTGCCGCTGAGCTTTGCGAGCTCGGGTTTGTAGTCGAGAGTCTCGAGGTGGGATGGGCCGCCGGCCATACAAAGGTGAATGATGCGCTTGGCCTTGGGCGGGTAGTGCAGTTTGTCAGCGAGGGTGCCTCTCCATTGGGAGGCGGTTGCCTGGTCCTGCCCGAGGAGCGAGAGAAGGGCGGCGCTTCCGACGGAGTAGGAAGAGTTTTGTAAGAAAGCCCGGCGGTTGAGAGAATTGGCGAGAAGTGGGTTCATCTTAGTAGCGGGTAATGGTTTCCTGGAGATTGAGAAGGGCACGGGTCACGGTTGTGGTCGCGGCAAGGTCGACGGGATCGACTTTGTCGGGAAGAGGAGTGAGTCCGATGGAAAGAAGCTTTTTCGCGTCGTCGGGTGCGGCCTTGTAGCGCTTGAGTTGCTTGTTGAAGAGCTCGGTGAGGAGCGTCTCTTCTTCTCCGCTTGGCGGTCGATTGAGGAGTCGCTGGAAGGCAACCAGCAAGCGAGGCTCGATTGCTTTTTCCTCCGCAACCAACTCGGTGGCGAGCACGCGGGCTGCTTCGACGAAGGTTGGGTCGTTGAGTTGGTTGAGAGCTTGGAGCGGGGTGTTACTGCTTTCGCGGGCGGCGGTGCATTCCTCCCGAGCGGGCGCATCAAAGGCGGCGAGCATGGGATGCAGGAAAGAACGTTGCCAATGCATGTAGACGCCGCGCCGGTATTGGTTTTCGTCGTTGTGCTGCTGATATTTTCGCTTGGGGAAATTGAGCTGCGCGTAGTATCCGGCAGGTTGATAAGGCCGGGCGCTGGCTCCTCCGAGCTGCGGGTTCAGCAAGCCGGAAACGGCGAGGGCATTGTCGCGAATGAACTCGGCAGGGAGACGACGCGGGTTTTGGCGGGCGTAGAAATTGTTGTAGGGATCTTCTTCCATGAGCTGGGGCGAGGCGTTCGAAGATTGGCGGTAGGCTTTCGAGGTGATGATGAGTTTGACGAGGTGTTTTACGTCCCAGCCGGATTCGACGAATTCGACCGAGAGCCAGTCGAGCAATTCGGGGTGAGTGGGCCATTGTCCCTGATTGCCGAGGTCCTGGAGGTCACGCGAAAGTCCGGTGCCGAAGAAGAGCGCCCAGACGCGGTTGGTAAAAGCACGCGCGGTGAGTGGGTTTTCCCTGGCGGTGATCCACTTGGCGAGATCGAGACGAGTGAGGCGTTCTTTGAATGGTTGCCCTTCGGAGGAGAGAAACTCCGGAGTGGACGGGAGGAGGACTTCGCCGGAGTCGTCGGTCCAGTCACCTCGTGGGAGGAGTTTGATCGTGCGCGGAACAGTGGAGAGGGTGACGAGAGTGGAACGCGTGTTGGTTTTAAGGTGCTCTTCCTGCTTGGTGAGTTCGGCGATCTTATTGCGGGCGGGCGCCAATGAGGGAGCGATGGTGCGGTAGTGCGTCAGGAGTTCCTTGCGGTCTTGGTCTGTGGGCTTGCCCTTCTTGACGTCGAGGAGAGCTTTGCGGGATTTCTCGGGAAGACCGGCAAGGACGGCATTGGAGTCGTTGGTATGACGACCGGCTTGATCCCAAAGAACGGAGCCGCCGAATTGCGTGTAGGCGAGTTGGGTGACTTTGGAGCCAGCGGGGAGGCCGACGCTTTTCGCGGGGACTTCAAGGCGGACCCATTTTCCGGTGGCGGGAAGGTTTCCAACCTTGTGGTGGTCGGCTTTCTTGCTGCCCTTACCATAAGGGATGAGATCTTCGCCCCACCAGGCGCGGTGATCCCAGTTCTTGCCATGAAATTGCAGCATGAGTTGCTTGGGTGGGTTTTTGGGGTCGAGCCAGACCCAGGTGTAGAGGGTGTCGCCTTCGGTCAAAGTGACGGGCTTCTTGTTGGCATCGACGATGTGTTGGGTCAGCTCGCTGCTTGTTTGAATTCGGGCGAGGGAGCCGGAATGGACATTGGTGGTGACGGTTTTGGCTCCTCCAAGAGGGAGTTCGGCGTCCTCGAGAATGACGACGTCCTGTGGTTTACTGGAACCGATTTTTCCAAGGAGGTCATTGGTCCATTTGTTGAAGGCGGAGAGAAGCTCGGGGCTGTCTTTCTGGGTCGTCGCTTCAAGCGCGCGTTTTTCCTCCTGAATTTTGACGAGCGCTGTTTCCTGCTCTGGAGACGGGACGTTTAGAGTAGGTCCGAATTTGCCGAGCTTGAAACCGGGGTAGTTTTTAATGTCGGCTCCTTTGTTGTAGGAACCATGGCCGGTGTAGGCGCCTTTTTCGTAGATGTCGGAAAAGAAGGCCTGCATCGAATAGAAGTCTTTTGCGGTGAAGGGATCGAACTTATGGTCGTGGCACTCCGCGCAGCCCATGGTGGCTCCGAGGAAGGCGCCGGAAGTGGTGCGAACGCGTTCGGCGTAATACTTGGCGATGTATTCCTTGTCTTGAATGCCACCTTCTTCCGAGACTTGGTTGATACGGTTGAAGGCGGAGGCAACGTAGTTTTCCGGGGTGGGATTTTTGAAAAGATCTCCGGCCAGTTGCTCGGTGACAAATTGATCGTAGGGTTTGTTCTTGTTGAAGGAATTGATGACGTAGTCGCGGTAAGGAGTAACGTCGCGGACCTTGTCGCTGTGGTAGCCGGCGGTGTCGGCATAGCGGGCGAGGTCGAGCCAGAAGACGGCCATGCGCTCGCCAAAGTGTGGCGAAGCGAGAAGCTTGTCGGGATCTGAAGTGCCGGTGAGGTGAAGAGGGAGCCCGGTGAGGTCGAAGGAAATCCGCCGATCGATCGTGGCCTTGTCGGCGGGTTGGGACATTTCGTGTCCGCTGCCTTTAAGGCCGGCTTTGATAAAGTTGTCGATGGGGTGATTTTCGCCGAGCGCGGGAACATCGGGGCGGACAGCCGGAATGAATGACCAATGGGCTTCGTAGGGAGCGCCTTGCCTGATCCATTCCGCGAGCGTGTCTTTTTGCGCCTGAGTGAGCTTTTTGTGCGACTCGGGCGGAGGCATAATCTCGTCTTCGTCCTCGGAATTGATGTAGAAGATGAGGTCGGACTTCTTGAGGTCGCCCGGGATAATGGCTTCCTTCTCAATGGCAGCCTCGCGAATGTCTAAACGGAGCTTGGCCTCGCGGGAGGCCTTGTCGGGGCCGTGACAGGCAAAACAATTTTCCGAGAGGATTGGGCGGATGTCGCGATTGTAAGAAAGGGGAGCTGCGAGCGCCCCGGCACAGGTCGTGAGGAAGGTAAGAGAAGTGAATCGCATTTGAGTGAGAAATGTCTGATAAAGAAAACGGTTCGAAAGACGTCGAGCTATCGGATATTCTCCCGAGTTCTTAGTGGAGATAACGGAGGAACCATGCGGCGGCAAGGGGAGAATTGGCGATCCCGGAGAAGGCAGCCAGATATCATTGCTCGTGCCAGTCAATGCGAGACAGCTATCCCAATTTCCAAGAGCAGGATGGCACTCTCTGAGTGATGATCAGGGAAAGAAAAGTTACTTTGAGAGTCCCTTCTTGGAATAGGGAGGATAGTCGAATTGATTTCCGTTGAGGCGGGGATCGTGGTTGGCAAGAAGCTCGGCCATGAGGTCGGTGTGGAGTTTTTCCTGGACTTCGGCGTAGGCATTTTCGTTGGCGACGTTGTTGACCTGGTGCGGGTCTTTTTTGAGGTCGTAAAGCTCGAGAGCAGGACGTGGGCCGAAGCCGAGATCCCAGTGGTATTTGTAAGTTGGGTCTTTGCGGTGCCGAAGCATCCAGGTGCGGGTGGGGCCGGCATCGACATCCCCGTAGGTTACCCGGGTGTTTTTCCCGACGATCTCCCAGCTGGGTGGATTGTCGGAATCGAGAGAGAGAGGGACACCTTGCGGTGCGCGGTCGGGAGTGAAGTTGATGATGAAGAGGTGGTTGGAGGTACGGATGGCCCGGCTGGAATAGGGAAGTTCGAAGGGGCGGGCGCTATTGACGTGTGTTTCGCGGCCGATAAGAGCCCAGCCGCGGAGTTTGTTGGGATCTCCCGACTTAAGGGCGGGGAGGAGGCTTTGTCCGTTGGTTCCTGCTTCGGGTGGAAGACCGGCGGCGGCGAGGAAGGTGGGGGCGAGATCGATGAGAGAGATTGGGCGGGTGATTATCTGACCGGCTTTGATGTGGCCAGGCCAGCGGGCGGAGAAAAGAACACGAGAGCCGAAGTCGTAGAGGTTGGTTTTCCCCCGGGGAAATCCGGGCGCACCGTGGTCACCGGAAATGACCACAAGGGTGTTGTCGAGCTCGCCTGATTTTTTGAGCTCCTCGAGAATGATTTCGCAGCATTTGTCAAAGGCCATTCCCTCGCCAAGGTAGTCCGCAAGGTCTTCGCGAACGGTGGGAACGTCGGGAAGGAAGGGAGGCATTTTTTCTTTAAGTTTATCGGGATCGAGGCCCCAAAGTTTTTTGCCCGAGCCTTGTGTCCAGGTGCGGTGTGGATTGGTGGGGTGGAAGGAATAATAGAAAGGCTGGCCGCCTTTTCGGTCGGCAAGGAAGGCTCTAAAGTTCTGCCGGCACTCGTCGTAAAGTGCTTCTTTTCCTTTCGCGACGTCTTTGGCTTGGGAGACGGTTTGGGAGAAGGTGTTCACCTTGCGGCCGGCTTTGGTGTAATTCTTCTTCTTACCACCCATGCGGTCTGCCGAGATGTGCATCTTATGGGACCAACCGATGTGGTATCCGGCGTCCTGCAAGCCGAGGGCAAATCCTCGCACTCCGTTCCAGGGGTCATTGGCTTTGTCACCATTCCAGGGGGAGTGGAGTTGGGAATGGGAGCCGTTCCGGAAAAAGTGGCGCCCGGAGATCAACGAAGCGCGGCAGGGCGAGCACGAAGGGACGGAGACGAAGGCATTGGTGGCGAGGACGCCTTCTTTGGCGATTCGATCGAAGGTGGGAGTTGAGACGATGTCGTTTGCGGAAGGATTGTCTGGGTCGGTATAGGCAGAAGCATAGCGCCCGAGGTCGTCGGCGAAGAGAAGGAGGATATTGGGCTTATCTTTGGCGAGGGCGGAGCCGACCAAGAGAGTTGGTAGTAGAAGACGAAGCATGGGATTGAGTAGGTCAGATATTTGG
>JAKMEV010000557.1:0-3399 GCA_022425785.1 Akkermansiaceae bacterium
CCCCGGAGCTGGTGGGAGCTATGGCTTTGCGAATGCCAAGACAGGTGAATCCTTTGCCTTTGTGATGAATCAGTTTGAGGCAAACCTTTATCCGAGTGAGGATAGGTTGGCCTTGTGTAATGAGCGAATCAGCTAGTTAGTTTGTTTTTTGAAAAGCTCCACATGCGATCTGGCATAGTCCCGCTTTGGCCCCAGTCGAATTGCCTTACTGGAAAATTTAAATTTAGCTGTGGAGTCTCCCTGAAAAAGCACAGGAAAAGAGAGGGATGATTTTCATTGATCAAAAAATCATTTTTTAAACTGTAATCTCAAGCCTCTGGTAGACCAAAAGCGAGTGAGTTTCTCTTTCAGGTCTTTGGATTGGGAGGGATCGAAGAGGACTTGCTGGGGGGAGCGTCGGGTGATGACCTCGTCGAGGGATTCGAGATAGGTTTTCACTTCGGCACGTCGTTCCGCTCCGCCGTGAAAGGCGTAATGAATGAGGAGGAGCGAGCTTGTGTAGGGTTCGAAGGATTCCCAATCAACGGCTGCCTTGGTTCGGGTGTGCCAGCCTCGTTCGGTGAGATTGAGGAGAACCGCGGGGTCGAGGACATTGGCGATTTTTGATTCCGGGCGGCGGTGTTTTTCAACGTGGCTTTCTATGTCGTTTTCGATTTCGGTGAAACGGAACCGTCCGGCACCGAGATGAGCTGCGGCGAGGTATTCGGCGACTCCTTCATGAAACCAGGGTGGGCATCTCCACAGGATGTTAGTCATGCAGAGGTGGGTCAATTCGTGGACGAGAAGGTCGTCCATGGGGCGGGCAATGCCATTGGCGGGATAGAGTTGGTCCCAGCGGATAAGAACGCGGGCATCTCGACCGCTGTAGTATCCGGCGAATCCTTTCGGTCCTCCGGCGCGCACGAAGCTGGTTTCATCCGGGCAGATGAGAATGCGCGGACGGTTGCGGACGGGGGGCGAGTAGAGTGGGAGGGGGATGGACTTTATGACCACGGCGACCGACTCGATGGTTTTGGCGAAGTCGGTGAGTTTTGTTCGATCAAGAGGAGTGGAGCTCTCGATGAGGTAATTCTTCGTGGCGTAACGATGAAGTTCGCCTTCGGGATCGAGCGTTTGGTGCTTCCCAAGATCGGCGGAGGGAGAGAATTTTGTTGGCCATTCCTTGGCGGAAAGGGTGGCAAGGAGTGCGAGGAAAAGAATCGAGCTATGAATCGTCCGAATCATTGAGTGGGACGATCTTGATTTTTCCGCCTTGGGGTTGGAGGCCGCTGGCAAGAGTCTCGGTGGGCTTTTGGGCTGGAGCGTCCTTGCCGTCGAGGGCACTTTGGAGAGCTTGTTCGACGAGTTGGCCGCAATGAATTTTCATGGGAGGAAGCGGACCGAGATCTCCGGAGAGGTCGTTGGGTTTCAGGTTTCGGGCTTCCTCGGGGGTTTTCCCTTTAAGAAGTTCGGTGGCCATGGAGGCCACGGCGATGGCGGTTTGACATCCGAATGCCTGAAAAGAGGCGCGGTCGATGACTTTCTTGCCATCCTTTTCGGTGAACTTGAGCCACATGCGGAGCATGTCGCCGCAATCCGGAGAGCCGACGGTGCCGACGCTATCGGCGTTCTGCATTTCGCCCACATTTTGAGGGGCAGCCATGGCATCACGGGCTTTGTCTTCGAAGTTGTCGCTCACGTTGGGAAAGCTAGGGTATCTTTTCGAGATGTCGAGCGGGGTTAAATGTCGATGACGTAGCCGCTTTTGTTGCTGACGGCTTCGGCTTCGTCGACGTGAACCCACCGGATGGTGTAGCGCTTGCCCCAGGAATCGCTGACGGCGACTTCGTTGGTGGCTGCGTTGTAGCCGATGATCATGCAGATGTGGTAGTTGCCTTTGGCTTGAAGATTGGGAAGGTTACTTTCGGCTTCCCCCGCGATTTTGGCGGTATAGGCGGGCCAGTCTTTGACCTTACGGCGTTCCATGGTGCGCTTGTTGGCAACCATATTATAGGTCGGGAGGCTGCACATTTGCCAGAGAAGGGGGACGCCTTTGTCGATATACTTTTTGATTTTGGACGGCGAGAGCGAGCGGAGTTGCAGTTCGCGAGCGGTGCGGCTACCTTTGCTTCGGGTGGTGAAGGCGACTTCGTTGTAGAGTTTCCTTGTGTTGGTTCCTCCTCCGCCTGTGGTGGCGAGCGTGGCGAGGAGATACATGTCGGCGGCGACTCCGGCGTGGCGCATGGCGCGTTCGAAGGTAGCGGGGGCGCAGTATCCTTTCGGGCCTTGGTCGACCATCGGGATGTTGTCGATAAAGGTGTCACCGTTTTCTCTCGTGACGACATTGCCTTTAAGGCGTTTGCGCATATCACCATCGCTGACTCGTTCGTATTTGCCTTTGTTGTCGGCGAAGAGGGATTTGGTGATACGGAGGCCGACGTATTCCTCTTTGACGTGAGTGAGGAGGAAAGAATGATCGAGCCAATCCCAGCGTTGGGTTTTGTGGGTCTTGTTCCCCTGGCCAAGGATGCGCTGTTCGGTGGGTTCGCCGAGGACGGCGGTGAGGTTTTTGGCGATGGTGCGGGTGTCGAAGATCATTGCTCCGTTCAAGGTGTTGCGATCGATGCTTTTGCCATTTTCTTTGAAGTGATCCTCGCCGGAGCCGACGGTGCTCAGGCTGTCGCCCTTATTGGAATAGATGAGGGAAAAGGATTCCGCTTTTCCGGTTTCATTTCCGTAAGCTACCACCGTCTTGGGTTGGGCCCCGGCGAATTTGTATCCCGGCCGGGTGTAGAGGCGGTAGCTGCTGGTGAAAGGCGTGGATGATTCGAGGGGCCACTTGAGTCGCCTCGCAATGTCAGCGACGGGTTCATTCCAGAGATTACCGGTCTTTGAGAAAAGCTGGTGGCCAAGAGTCTTGTTGATCGGGGCGAGGTTTTTAGAGACTTCGATCTGATATTCCTGCCAGAGTTTTTTTAGTTGGACTCGTGAATCGGCCGAGAGATAGGCAAGAGGGGTGGCGAACTCCTTGCCGTCCGATCTGCGCAGGAGGGCCATGTTATCTGCAAGATTGATGAGTTCGGCGCGCAGCTGGTCTCCGCTGTCACTGGAGATGTCGAGCATGACCTTCTTGCCGTGGGCGGAGATGATTAAAAGGCCGATAAGAGAAATCGTGCGAAGCTTCATTGTAGGTGTGAGCGAAACAGATCAGAAGATTGTCCCGTAGTGAATGAAAATTGTGAGATTTGAGGGTGTGAGGGGCTCTGCGTACTATCACGAGGATTTTTAGGGCATCCGTGAAGATGACTTCCCCGTTGTTATGGCGGGAATCGAAGTGCTGGAAGCCGGGTGGGGAAGCGCATAAACTGCGCATTCTATTTTTTCGGCCCGATGAGTTCGATGAAGTTACCGTCGGGGTCG
>JAKMEV010000592.1:0-11449 GCA_022425785.1 Akkermansiaceae bacterium
ACATCGTCGTCGACGCCATCACCCGGGATGGCACTTACAAAATTGGCACCGCATCCAAATCCGCCGCCACATTACTCCTCACCCTCGAGGAAATCATATACCGCCAAACAAGCTCGGACCGACGGGACACTCTCCGCTCGGAGGAACTCACCCTCGAAGTGAAAATTAGCTGGCTACTCGTCGACCCAAAACGTCCGGGGAAACCGCTCGAAGAAGGCTCCAATAGCGGACGCACCCGTCTCTTCGGCGACGACAACCTACAAACCGCCCGGGCCAATGCTCTCCCCGACGCCCTCAAACGCGCCGCTCAAGCCATCGTCTCTCGCATCGCCGATGGATTCTAAAAACTCTCCACAAGTCACCTTCGTCCCCACTCCGATCGGTAACCTCGGCGACATCACCCTGCGGGCCATCGAGACCCTGCGCAAAGCCGACCTCATCGCTTGCGAAGACACCCGCCACTCTCTGCGCCTCCTCAATCATCTTGAGATTTCCCAACCACTCATTTCGCTCCACGATCACAACGAGCAACATCGCATCCCCGAACTCATCACCCGCGCACAGGGCGGCGAAAAAATCGCCGTCATCTCGGACGCCGGCACTCCCTGCCTCTCTGATCCCGGGCACCGCTTTCTCAAAGCCTGCCGCGATCAAGACGTCGAGTTCACCGTCCTCCCCGGCCCCTCCGCCATCACCACCGCGCTCGTTGCTTCCGGATTTCCACCCCACCCTTTTTCCTTCCACGGATTCCTTCACGTCAAAAAAGGCAAACGCGGCAAGCAACTCCAAGCCGCTCTCGACTCAACCGAGACCACTCTCTTCTTCGAATCCCCCCACCGGCTCCCCTCGACTCTGACTATCCTTAAGGAACTCGCACCCGACACCCCAATCTGCGTCGCCCGCGAATTAACCAAGGCATTCGAAACGCTCCACCACGGCACCTCCACCGAAGTCGACGCCTACTTTTCCGAACGAAAAGTGAAGGGCGAGATCGTCCTCCTCATTCCTCCCCACTCGGACAAATGAGAGTAGACAAATGGCTCTGGTCCATCCGGCTCTATAAAACCCGCAGCCAGGCATCACACGATTGCTCGGCCGGCAAAATCAAACGTGCGGGCAAAGCCCTCAAGTCGAGCGCAGCCTTAAAAGTTGGCGACACGATCGAGGTCCCCTCGCCCGACGGAACTTACAAACGTATCATTGAGGTGATCCAGCTCATCGAAAAACGCGTCGGGGCTCCCCTTGCCCGCGAAACATACAACGACAATACGCCAGGTGAAATCCTGGCCGAAGCCGAGCGCCGTCGTCTCGCTAATAGAGAAAACCGCGAGCAACGCCGGGAAGGCGATCAAGGCCGCCTCACAAAACGCAAACGCCGCCAATGGGAAGAAGGCGAGAGCGGAGGATTTTTCTAATTCGAAGAATTAGCAGAAACGCGATCAGGTCACTCATCGCCTGATGACCAATCACCGCCTCCAACCCGTCCGGCATCAGAGATTTTTCCGAAACAGAACTTCTCGAAAATGCCGTGGCCATGAGGCGCGAGCCACAATAGGATATCTTTCATGTTCGAATTCTTTGATACGCTCGAAGCCTGGCCCAAGACCGGGATGCTTCTGGTCGCCACCTTCATCGTCCACCTCATCATCTCGCGCATCGTCCTTCGGGGCATGAAGCAAATGGCTGCGCGCACTGACAATGATCTCGATGACCGCCTCGTTCATTTCCTCCAACGCTTCTACGTCATCGTCCTCATCTTCGTCGCCTTCCTCATCAGCCTGCGCATTCATGGAATCCAAATTACGCCCTTCCTAGCCAGCGCCGGCATCGCCGGCATCGCCATCGGCATGGCCGCCAAGGAAAGTCTCGCCGATATCCTCGCCGGAGTTTTCCTCATCGCCGACCGACCTATTCGCGTGGGCGACCGGGTCAAAATCGACGCCATTGGGGGGCCTGGGGAGACATCGTCGACCTCGGCCTCCGACGCACCCGCATCCGCAATACCGACGGCGTCATTGTCAACTACCCCAACAACCTCCTCGCCAACTCCGTCATCACCAACTTCTCCTTCGAGGAAGACCCCATCCGCGTCCGGGTTCGCTTTCAGGTGAACTACAACGTCGATCTCGACAAAGCCTGTGAGACCGCGCGAAAAGCAATTCAAGAAAGCCCGCGGGTTCTTCCGGATACCGCCGAGGTCATCGTCCGTTCTCTTTGGGATGAATCCGGCGGCCACATGCTCTCGGGCATCCTCCTCGAGGGACGCTACCGCATCGCCGAAGTAAGCGATCGCAGTAAGATCCGTTCCGTTGTCCTCGCCAACATCGCAAAAGCATGTCAGAACGAAAACATCGCTCTGGCATCCCCGAGAGTTCGAGTCGAATCAGTTTAATTAATCGATCTTACGGAAGCGGTAGAAGATCTTCGTGTTCGCGGGATTGGTAGCGACAGAACTATCCGTCGATATTCCGGTGGTCTCGCCTGCTTCGATCACTTCGTTGTCACTCAGCTCAAACCAATTTGGATTGGAAAGATCCGGGGTGTATTCCAGCGAGTATTCTCCCGGAGAACCGGACCAGCTAAGGACGACGCTTCCGTTTTCCTGACGCTCGATATCAGTGATCACAAGAGGGATATCGAGAGGAGCCACCAAATCGCTAATCTCAGTGGCAGACAACGCCCGGGTGTAAATTCGAATGTCATCCATTTTCCCGGTCAAGGAACGATTGGCAATTCCCTGAGACGCTCCAATACGGACATTGTTTGCAGTAGATGAGTTGATGGGCGTTCCTCCGACTACCGACAAAGTATCGAGAACTCCATCGATATAGAACTGAAGATTTCCCACCGTGGTTCCAATTGTTGGATTGAGAACAACCGCGCAATGATGCCAGGTATCATCAGCCATGATCGCCGTCCCGTTACTTCCCGAACCGGCGACTTCCGTTCTAATAATTCCAGTCCCGTTCGCATTCACCCGGGTATCATAACGGGTTCCAGTCGCCCCCGTCCCCCACGCCACCAGTGTTCCATTGGCATTATTCTGCACACTTGGTCCTTTGAACCAAAAAGCGACCGTCCGGGCACCCGACCCTCCAATGCCATTGTAGCCCAAAACATCGACCCAACTATTTGCCCCATCGAAGACAATCGATGCCGTCGATCCCCCGGGCACCGGTGCCGGATCAGAAGTATCAAATGTTGGCGTTCCCACAAAGGTCCCCACAAAGCCAGTCTCACTCTCTGCAATCAAACTTGTCCCCTCGGTTTCACCCGGAGCCTCTCCGACCTTCCAGTGAGCAATCAAACTCGGATCCTCCAGGATTAACACAGAAATACTTACCTGACTTGTCACATCACCTTGAGAGTTCGACGCGGTGAGGGTGTAGGTCGAATTCGCATTTACCGTGACAACGACACTTCCAGCCATCGCATCGACCGCTCCAACGCCGTTATCAATCTCTGCTGAGATGCCATTCGTCACTTCCCAGGAGAGAGTCACCTCTCCACCTACTGGAACCTTCGAAACATTTGAGGTAAAGCTTTCCACCACCGCCGGTTCGTCTACCACGACGATCACTTCGAGCGATTCCGTTCCCACCGGACCGGTTCCAGACAAAGTATAAGTCGTCGTTACGGTTGGGGAAACGGAAATCCCACCAAGGCAGTCTACCGTCTGTGGCAGAACATCAACCGGACCCGAACCGTCATCAAGAGTCAGCGAAGTCAATGCCGGAGACACCGACCAATTCAGATCGGTAGTCATGCCAGAATCCAAATAAGTTACCGCGCTCGTGAGGTTCACCAAGGTGTCCGCATCAACAAGATACTCTTTGTAGTGGGTCCCCACCGCTGAATCAGCAATGTCACCATCACCATTTAGGTCATCAAGACGCTTATCATAAATCGCAATCTCATCAATGAGCCCGTTGAAAAGCTGTGTGGTAAGAGCTTTGTTTGCTCCAATGACCCAATTCCCGTTTGCCGCTTCCGGAATATTGCTGCTGGTTCCAGCCGCTTCTCCATTGATGTAAAATCGAAACGTTGGATCAGCTCCTCCGGCGGCACTTTGATCGTAGGTCAATATGACATGATCAAATCCATCCTCCGCGGCCCTAACCCCCGAATTTGTGGTCGCTCCACCCGAGAAAGTCGTAAAAAAGCGACCGGCATTAACAACCAGATTACTACGACCCGGCCCAAAAGTCCCGTCCTGGTTGGCCAGAATCACCATGTCCCCGGCGCCAACTTCCGCGCGAACGACCGCTTCAATTGTAAAATCTCCCACTGTTGGATCCAACAGGAGCGGAGTCACTATCGCGCCATCACGATTAAAGAGCGCTCCCGATCCAATCGCCGCAGGCTCGCCCAAAACCGTCGTGCCAGCAGGAACTGTATAGTCAATATCGAGGCCATTACCGCTGGAGTCAGCTAGGGTGGTCGCGCCGGGCGCTTCTTCAAATCGATAGTAAGCCAAGGGGCCATCCGCTACAATGGCACCGGGAAGGTCAGCGAAAGCCGACGGCATCGCCGCGAGGCTCACTAGTTTTGTCGTGAAGAGTATCTGCTTATTCATGTTGTGTTGGGGTTTGCGTTTATAGATTTTGGATCACCCGGATCCGTAAGAATTGTTGGTCTCGTGCCGAAACTACAAAGGGACTTTCGAAAATAACATCTTCGGTGCCATCGGCATTCGAAGTCGCATTGATGAGTGAAGCCTGCGTCGACCAATCGACAAGATCTGATGACACATCTACCGTCACCGCGATGTCCGGAGTCTTCTCCAGGCGTGAGAACTTTAAAGTCACCGACTCACCGTCGATTTCTACGTTGAAATCGCCATTCCCACCCTGCGTTTTCGGATCAACCCCGAGGGCATACTTCATCAAGTTGCTCACTCCGTCTCCGCTGGCATCAGCCAATGGACCACTCACTGCAGGATCAGCCAACTCAGCCTCCGAGAAATACCCCCGACTCCAACTAGCATAGTCGTTGCTGTGCGGAAGCGGATTAGCTACTCCGGGAGATCCTCCGGCATCACTACTGAGCGCCCAGCTAAATTGACCATCCCACGACGACCAATCAGCATTTTGATCAAGGACATCCAGGCTATACCCTCCGCTACGCGCCGGAGAAAACCAATCGCCTTCATAGTCGAACGACAGAATGTTCTCTCCATTGGCATCGCGCAGCGTCAATTGCTCGCCTCCATTGTTGAGTGCTCCCGTATAGGTCCCAACAATCTTCAATCCCGGGAAATTCCCCGGATTGGCTACGATCAAACCATACTCTCCCGGAGCCAAGGAACCGATCAGAATCGCTTCCACGCCATCCGTGAATTGCACCCCAGTCAGATCAAGCGGATTCGGCCCAATGTTACGCACTTCAATAAACTCAAATTCCTTTCCGCCGGTCGGCGCAAAATGCAATTCCGTAATTCGCAAATATTGCTGGGCCAGTGAGGAATTGTCCGGCGTCGTGATACTCGCAGATATGCCGCCATCCGGATAATACAATGAGATCGTCTCACCACGCGCTGAAATCTGTCCATTGTAGTCACCTTCAACATTTAACCCTTCACCTCCGGTCGGGCTCGTACTTCGAGACCGGAACACCGCAACCTTTGGACTGATAAATAAACTACCTTCCGCCTCAATGATCGTCCCGGGAAGAAAATCAAAATCCACTCCCCCCTCAAGTTTCCAACTACTTAAGTCGATGGCGGCGATACCCGGATTAACAATCTCAATATATTCCTCGTCCTGATTTCCAGAACCCGGAGTTCCCTCAACATCACCAAAGGCCAGGACCGGAGTCAAAGGTTCTGGCCCCGGCAGTAGGGCCGAGCTCGTTTGCGGCGTTGGATAAGAACCTACATTTGCCGCAAGGTGCGTTACCGAAAGGTGAGTCCTTCGAGGAATCAGATAATCGTTCTTAAGAATTCCAAGTGCTTGGGCCAAGGTTTGCTGCTGCCCGAATTGGCCCCATTTATTCTTATCAAGCACGGCATCATTTCCGAGAGCGACCTCCATAAGATCAATGCGGTCATTAATTTCACTCCCCAGGAGAACTTCATCGACCAAGGTCTGCAAGCGGCGACGGAACATGGCTTTGAAGCGATCATTCTCGAGCAGCTTATCGATCAACTTACTCCAACTTCGGTTCCCCGGCAGCTCCTGAATCCCCACAAAAGGATGACTTGGCGAAATCGGAGCATTCGAATTCCTGCCTCCCAGAACATAATCCTCCGTGGCCCAAATCCCGTCGTGGGCAATCGAATCATTCGTCATGTAGTGACTCCCGAAGGTCAGATCCACATCCCAAGGCATCTGGGTCCACTCACCATTCCCATCGCTGTCACGATAGAGGTAGTAGTTCTTCCTCATGTTGTCGCTGTTTTGCGTCAGAACAGTTGCCGCGAGATAGTTGAGCTGACGCGGGAGATCAACGTTGTCGAAAATGAAATTCTCCAACGCGGTGCCGCTTTGATTAATGCCATTTACAAAGGCCGAAAGATCGGCATTCGATTCATACTCACGATTCTTCTTCTCCACCCCACTGGTCCCGCTTGTCCCGCCATTATACATCTTGTAGAGCGCGCCATCGTCATCGATCCCCTTCTCGCGTCGAAGCAGCCGCTTGTCCACCTGCTCGGTGAAGGCCGCCACACTAAAGAAGGCCCCATTCTGCTGCACCCTCATCAGAAAACACACCGAACCCGGAGAACCAGCGAGATCATATAAATCGTAACTCAACGGCTGACGCACGTAGGATTTATCAGTCCATGTCGTGTTGAGATTAAACTCTTCAACTCGAACCGAATTCGGATTTTCATCCACCCGACAATGGTGCCCTGTGTTAAAGTCCACCTTGTAGCTCTTCTTCGAAAGCCCCACAGAGGAAGCTCCCCGGACCCGACAATAGACATTATCATAAAACTCTCCTAGATAGAGCACCGACGCTCGGGTCCCGGTGCGGTTATTGGCTCCCGAGGGATTCTGAATGAACCATTCCAGGACCGGGAGATTGGAATTCACCGCCGGATCAATCGCGGCCGTTCCATAATACTCAGGCGAGTTCAGCGGATCATGATAGAGCGGATTTTTGGAAGTGAGACCTCCCGTATCGCTCGCCTCCACCCGCCAACGAATCATCTCGCCATCCTGCAATCCCGCCAAAGGGAGATTCACCGAATAAACGCCGTCTCCCGCCGAGTCGTCCGGTGCCACTCCGTCGTCCCGCATTCGAATCGAACTCTCCGCATCAAACTCCTGACGATAAAAAAGGTCCACGCGATCAACTGCCGCCTCACTCGCCGATACCAACGCCGTCACTTTCAAAACCGACTGACTGCTGAGATCCGGACGAATGGGATTTTCCGTCACTTCCGAAATCACCGGCCCCAAATCTTCCACCCCGCTGGCATTGGGTGATCCCGGAGTAGGTGGCGTCATGTAAACCAACGCTGAACCACCGGCCGGGCTAATTTGCGCCGACAACTCGCAGTCGAATAAGAAGTCTGAATTCCCGGCACTCCGGTTCATGCCATGGACCGCGAGAATATTGGTTCCCGCCACCAGGTTTACTTGCGCCAAATTGATCGGGAAAGATTCCAGCGCGATTGCCAGCGTATCACTATGCGAGCTACTCGCCGCCGCATTATAATCCCACACGCCATCAACCGGAGGATTGGCCGAAGCAAGAAGCGGGCTGCCGTTAATCGAGATTCCAAAACCATCATCATAGCGGGTGCTAAACGAGAGAGTGGAAACGACCGAGGGATCATCGACTTGAAATGGCACCCGGATATAGACCGTGGAATTTTCTCCATCCATCTCCCCCTGAATATCACCATTCAAACCGAAGAAAGAGTCATATGGATCCGTCCCCGGCACATCGGCATACCCAATGCCCATTTCCGTCGAATTCCATCCGCTGTCGTCAAAGGCGATCTCATTGTAAGGATCGGCCCCGCCAAGATCTGCCGAGGTATCGGTGGGCACGTGATACTTCAACGGCGAGTCGGCTCCGACCAATGCCACCGTCGATCCACCCGGACTTCCCTCACCATAGGACACATCAGGATACTGCTGGGGATACTCCGGAGAAAACGAGGACTCGATGGTCACTCCGTCGGGACGAACCAATCCCAGGTACTCACCCGAAGCAGAAAGTTTGAAGTCAGTGTGCAATTCACCAGCCGGATCGCTCCGGTCTTTTCCCGAGGCAAAGATCAACAATTCGTCGCCTGGAGACAAAGTGACATTAGGAATTTCCCATCGATTCGTCGAAGTGGCGCTGTCGGTGAGAAGCCAGCCGTCGAGATTCACCGGAGAGCCAGAGACATTGGTCAACTCAATCCAGTCGGAGTTTTGTCCATCTTCATCAGTGATGCCGGAAATGTTGGAGGTCAGGAATTCACTGATGACAACATCGGCCGCAGTCAGCCGGGCAACACCCAAAACACAAATAGAGAGAGCTAGAAAATCACGAAACATAGAAATAAGCCAGCTATCAGCCGCCAGCAACCACTTCTAAATCCCTGATTTCCACTCGAAAAGAAGAAACACTCCCCCTCTGTCATACATTAGCCCCGGGCCACCTATTTCCCGGCCTTTTTGAGAACATCTTCGATCAGCACAGCCCTCCCATTTTGACGCTTGCTCTCGTCGGCAGCCTCCATGAAGGCGAAGAGTTCGATGGTTTCCCCGGCGGAGACGGGCGGCTTTCTGGTTTTGAAAAACTTGACCACTTCCGCAACGAGAGGCTGATAGCCGTCAAAAGATCCGACCTTGGCCTCGCCTTTTTCGCCTTTGGCAATTCCCGAGTATCCCTTCCCTTCTAAAAAGATTCCGGTGCGATTCCCCTTCCAGATTCCCGTCACCACAATTTTCCCTTCCTCGGTCGTGCTTCGAACGACCGACTCGCAGCCTTTCCCCATCACGGTGAAGAGAGCCTCACAACCATGCACGCCATACCAAAAGAGATCCGGATGATGTTTCTCGATACTTGCCGGACTGCTGGTCTGAGCTGAGATTACTTTTCCAATCGCACCATTCCTCACGGCTTGGGTCGCTTTTCCGTATCGTAGCGACGATGACGAAAACACCGGAACCTTGGCCGCTTCGGCCAATCGAAATATCTCCAGAACATCCCCCAAAGATCCACCCATCGGCTTATCGAGGTAGAGGATCTTCCCAGCCTCGATGACTTTCCGGGCCTGTTCCAAATGAGGACGCCCATCGACCGACTCGATCATGACCGCTTCAACTTTGGTGCACAGTTCCTCGATGGTATCGTAGACCTCCACGCCATACTTTTCCTGAAGCGTCTTGGTGTATCCATCGACCCGCGAGGCACTCGATTCGATATCGGGACTCCCACCTTTGAAAGCCGCGATGACCTTCGCTCCTGGCACGTGGCCTTTCGCCTCCGGATTATTAATCGTCTCCGTGAACGCCACCACATGTGAAGTATCGAGACCAATCATCCCAATCCGGATGACTTCCGCTTTCGCCGAAATAACCATCCCAAAACACGCCAAAAATTTTCCAATTCGTTTCATCTTATAATCCTAATTTGTCTAACACTGCAATGGTCGTGCGGATAGCCAACGCCACCGCGACAACCAATCCCGCCCATCCTAAATTAATGATCCAGGCAGGAACCTTTCGCTCCCCTGTCAAGTCAGGTCGCGTTCCGAGGTAAAGCAAAGCCGCAGCCAAAGCCGGAATCCCCAAAACCGTGAGCGCCTGCGCAAAGGTAATCAAATTCACCGTGCTCTTCGCATCACTCAAATTCAACAAAGCCACCACCAAACCGCTGAGCAAGGCCACCGTAGTCAGCCCCAAAGTCCAGCCTCCTCCTAAACGCGACCCTTTTCCGAGAGAATCGGAAAGCACCGTTCCTCCCACGAGGGCATTCACCAAAAACGAACTAAAGGCTCCTGCAAAAATCCCGAGGCAAAAGACCACCTTGGCCCACGAACCAAACAAAGGCTGTAGCTGCATCGCCACCTCACCCACCCCACTCAATACCACCGGCTCAGGACGACCGTAAAAGACGCGCGCCGCAGTCATCAGAATAATCGTCGAAAGAATTCCCACCACGCTGATACTCACCACCGAATCGGTGACGCCTCGCTTGGCATCGAGTAACTTCCAGCCCTTTTCTTTCACGAGGTAGGCTTGGTAGAACGCGCCTCCCACCGAAAAAGTCGTCGCCATCAAGCCCATTAAAGCAAGGATCTCTGGAGCCTTCCCGGATTTCACCGGCACATAAGCTCGAGGGGAGAAATAAATAACGAAGAAGTTAATCAAGAAAGCCACCACCATTAATCCGATGAGGAACTTCATCAAGGTCTCAATCGAGCGATAGAGATGCCTCTTCCAGTAGAGGCAAAAAATCACCAGAGCATTGAACGAGATCAAGATGATCGCCGGAGTTGCACCCGACATCAGAGAATAATCTTCCGTCTCAAACAAAGGCGCGAGCCCCGAAACAATTGCAACATTGTTGGAATATTGAAAAATTGCCACGAGCCCGAAGAGAATGACTCCCACAACCACCGCAGCGGGCCGCCCCAAGCGACGCGCAAGCTGATCACAAGGACTGTCCTCGTAAATCACCCCGATCCGCCCTGCCAAGGCGACCATCGCAATCATTAACACCACCGCGAGCACGATGGCCGCGATCCCGATATATCCAAACTGCGCTCCCACTTTCGAACTTGTCAGAATACTCCCGGGCCCCAGAACAATCGCCGCGACAATGATGGCCGGACCGAAGGAACTGAAGAGTTGTTTGAGCCGATTCATTTAGGAAGTCTGGTTAAAGTGTGCCCGGGCAAGCTCCCGATCCAGAGGAAGCTCAACCGGCTGACCTTTGGCCACCGAAAGCAAAATCGCCCAGCCCAATTCCGCGGTAGAGGCTTAATTCGCAAAACACAAAAACGACTGCTCGCCCTTGCGCACGCAATCGATAAAGTGCTCCACACAGGAACCGGTCTGATGCTCCATGACATCTCCGCTGTCAGGAGTCGTCGTCTCGTCGCCCCAGAAATGATCCGGCGAACGTCTCTCATCGAGCGGATAAACCCACTCCTTGCTCGTCTCGCTCTCGGACCAGTAGCGCACCTTGTGCGAGCGCTCGAGATAGCTGTCAAAAATGAAGCCGCCCTTCGTGCCATGAATGTTGTGATAGGCATCGTAACCATTCGCCTGATCAACATTCCCAAAACAAAGCCCGGTAGCTCCGTTGCTGAAGGTCACGTGGATATTATAAATCACGTCCGCCTCAAAAGCGCGCGTTTGCTCTCCGCTGGCGGTGGCATAAACCCGGGCTGGCATCGCGCCCTGGGCCGCCATGATATTCAACATCACACTGAGAGCGTGGATGATTCCCATTCCTATGGCATCGCCCATGATTTCACGGCTCAGCTTCCACACCT
>JAKMEV010000037.1:0-4253 GCA_022425785.1 Akkermansiaceae bacterium
CCCCCAATTCTTCTTCGGCGGTCGCGTCGACAACTTCGCCAATCTTCAGGGCCACCTCGACCACGCCGCTCTTTTCAACCGCGCCCTCACTCCCGGGGAAATTTCCACTCACTATCGATCGGTAAAACTCACCCCCGCACCGCTTCCCACCAAAACTGAGATCTCCAAGCCTCTCTCTCCTGCCGATTCCCTCAAGGCCATTCACGTTCCCGATGGCTACGAGGTCCAACTCGTGGCATCCGAACCCTTGGTGCAAGACCCCGTTGCCATTGACTGGTCGCCCAACGGGCAACTCTGGGTCGCCGAAATGGCCGACTACCCTTCCGGCATCGACGGTAAACCCGGAGGACGCGTGCGGCAGCTCACCGATTCCGATGACGATGGCGTTTTCGACAAGTCCTCCCTCTTCCTCAAAGATCTCAACTTTCCAGCCGGCATCATGAGCTGGCGGAAAGGCGTCCTCATCGCCGCCGCCCCCGATATCATTTATGCCGAAGACAGCACCGGCGACGGCAAGGCAGACATCAAAAAAGTTCTCTTCACCGGCTTCAAGCAAGGCAACCAACAACTCCGTGTCAACGGCCTGAGCTGGGGACTCGACAACCATGTTCACGGGGCCAACGGCAGCCATCATTCCGGTTACGCCGCCGGAATAAAAATCACCTCGCCCGTCTCCCAAAAAACCTTCAGTCTCGGCAGCTTCGATTTCCGCATGCAGCCCGACGAAGGACTCCTCGAACCCCTCTCCGGCCCCTCGCAATTCGGTCGCACCCGCGACGACTGGGGCAACTCGTTCGGCGTTCAGAATAGTTTCCCCCTCTGGCACTATGTTCTCGAACAACGTTACCTCGCCCGTAGTCCCGACTTCGCCGCGCCCGATCCCCGACGCCAGCTCCGACCCCGAAATCCACCCGTCTTCCAAGCCACTCCCGCCCAAAAACGCTTTCACAGTTTTAACAACTCCGGTCACTTCACCAGCGCCTGTTCTCCCATGATTTATCGGGATGATCTCCTCTTTCCAGACAAGAAGATCCACGCCTTCACCTGTGAACCTTTCCACAACCTCGTCCAACACATGATTTTGAAACGCGACGGCTATAGCTTCAGCGCCAAACGAGCAGAGGCTGACGGCCCACTCGACTTTTTCGCCTCCAAAGACCGATGGTCACGCCCGGTCATGGCTCGCACCGGACCCGACGGCGCCCTCTGGGTCGTCGACATGTATCGCTATATGATCGAACACCCCGAATGGCTCCCCAAAGAAGGCCGATCTGAAATGCAAGCGCATGAGCGAAAAGGCTCCACTCATGGCCGGATCTACCGCGTCTTTCCCAAGAACAAAAAACTTCAACCATTCCCCCGCCTCGATCGAGCAAGCCCGGCCCAACTCGTGGCCCAACTCGCTCATTCCAACGGAGTCATCCGCGACCTTGCCCACCGCCTCCTCGTTGAAAAACAAGCGGTCTTTGTTACCAACTCCCTCGTCGAACTCGCGCAAAAACACTCCTCACCAAAAACCCGCCTCCACGCTCTCTGCGTCCTCGATGGCATCGATCGCCTCTCGCCAACACTACTCAAATCCGCCCTCTCCGACCCCCACCCCCAAATCAAACGAAACGCCCTTCGCCTCGCCGAATCCCGCTGGAAAAAACACCCCGGACTCCTCACCACTTCCCTCAAACTAACCAAAGACTCCGACCCCGCCGTCCGTCTCCAGGCCGCCTGCTCACTCGGCCTCTCAAACTCCCCAGCCGCCGGTAAAGCTCTCGCCCGGCTCGTCGTTCGGGATCACGCCCTGCCCTTCATCCGCGCCGCTGTCTTTTCCTCAACCCATCTCCACTTCGATCACCTTGCCGAAGCCGCTCTCGAAAACGGCGTTCTCATCGAAGAGCTCCTCAAACTTGGCGGGAAAAAAAAATCATTGGACTCCCTCATCACCCGCCTCGCCACTCCCGGAGAAAATGGCTTCACCTCAAACCAATTCAAAGCTCTCGGCAGCTGGCTCGATCATCATCCAAAAGCAGTCTCCAAATTGGACCAAGCCCTCACCGCGGCCCGCAAAGTCGCACCCGATCAAACGTCTCCCATCCCTCTCCGCGTCGCTGCCGTTTCTCTCCTCGGTCGTCATCCCTCAGACCAGGCTCTTCTGGGAAACCTGCTCACCTCAAAAACACCCTCTCCTCTGAAGTGCGCTTCCATCGACGCCCTCGCCCGACTTGCCCCCTCGAACCTCTCAAAAAGCCTTCTCCAAAACTGGGCCACTCATTCGGTTCAGGAACGCACCCGTATCCTCGACATTCTTCTTCGTCGCCCTGCTTGGACTCAAGCCTGCCTTGAGGCATTCAAAAGTGGAACCATCTCCCTCACCGATCTCGATGCCTCCCGCCGACAACTCCTCCTCACCCATTCCGATCCCGCGATCCAAAAACAAGCAACACAACTCCTCAAGGACCCTTCCAAACAACCCGCCTCCTTCCGCCCCGCCCTGAAACTCAAGGGCGACAAAGCCGCTGGTCGCAAAGTTTTCGACCAACTCTGCGCCGTCTGCCATCTTCCGCCAAAAGGCCTCCCCGTGAACGGCCCCGACCTTCGTTCCATCACCGATCGCAGCAAGGAAGGGCTTTTCATTTCCATCCTCGATCCCAATCAATCCATTGACCCCACCTATGAGAGCCACACCATCACCCTCCCCGACGACACCACCCTCTTCGGCCGCATCCTTTCCGAGAACCAAACCCACCTCACCCTACGTCAACTCGACGGCTCCGACCGCCAACACTCCCGCAAGACCCTCAAGTCACTCAAAAAATCAGGCCGCTCCTTCATGCCCGAAGGCCTCGGATCGGCAATGTCCCATCAAGACCTCGCCAACCTGATCAGCTTCTTACAAGGCTTCGGAAGCCAATCGAACTGAGCACACCTCTTCAGCTTGATAGAGGCCTCCTCGGTGGCCGGGTCGCCCCGCAGGCAGACATCCTCCACACCAAGAAATCCCAGTGGTCTCGCAAGTCACGGAAAAGATCCACTAAGGATTTTCAGCCACCACGAAGAACTGGTGCTCATCCAGCGGCAGAAGCTCAGAATTAAAGTTGACCGTGAAGACGGTGGTAGCTTCTCCCACCGCTGCGGGGACGTCGTCATTCAATTCGGTCCAACTCGTGAGAGGCAGAGACAAATCGTTAGTGGAAAAGACGGAATACGAGCGCCCTTCTTTCGAAGTGAAGGCGAGATCGACCAGGATATTAGCCCCCGTGTCGGTATGCACCACATCAACGATCTGCAGGGGAGTGGTGGGGACTTTGATACCGGGGATGCTGACGCTATCCATGCCAACCCAGCCCCAGCCACCCTCGGCGTAGTCGATGAGATCGAGAGTGTAGGCTTCGCCTGGTGTAGTGGTGGCAGCGAGTTCGTCAGCGGTGATGGTGATTTCCTCCCAGACGCCACCATTAGCGGAGCGTTCCTTGGTCAGGACGTAGGAGTCATCGCTGACACGACGGAGGCCGAGGCCAAGAAACTGGCCGAGTCCGGAATTACTGGCTACGGGGAGGAAAACCGCAGAAGTTGGATTGGCATCGTTGAGTCGCTGACCGCCGATGAGGTAGGCAGTGAGACTTCCGCCGCCTACGATGTTAAACTCAGGAGAGCGAAAAAGCATGGTTTCGTTACTCCTATCGCGCTCGGTGTCGCCACCACCGGTACCGAAGGGATTGGGGCCGATGGAGTTGGTGCCGCCGACCGGCCCAGGGGCGCCAGCGAAGGGGCTACCGCCGCTGGCGAATTCTGTGGAGCTCCCCACGATGGTGGAGGTGAGGACATTGGTCCAGCCTTGGAGGCCGCTTTCGAAGTCGTAGAAAAGGACGGGATCGACCTGAGCTGGCACGGGGATGGCAATACTTTGCGCGGCACTCTCGCGAGCGGAATTGGTGCCGAAGTCGAAGGTGGTGACATTGTCGATGAGAGTCCAGCTAGACTGATTGTTGCTACCTTCGAGAATCCAGCGAACGGGATCAAGTCCAGGTGAGTTGTCCGCGGTGATGAGAGCGTATGAGGTGATTTCAGTTGAGCTGCCGAGGTCGAAGATGAGGCGGCCTTCGTTCAAGTCGTTCCACTTGGTGGTGGTGTTTCCGTCGATGAGGTTTGAGGCGCCTTGTCCGGCGGGGTTGTCGCCATCCGGGTTGACGACCGAGGACGGGGTGATAGCGCCGCCAGTGTTGGCGAAGGTGAACTCGGAGAGCTGGACTCCGACTGCG
>JAKMEV010000044.1:0-6911 GCA_022425785.1 Akkermansiaceae bacterium
AACCGAGTATTCAGTCAGCCTATCTAGGAGCCCTTGATGTCCCTCCATTCTTGCTAAGCATCGTCACAGGCTGTCCCCAAAACTTTGGCGACGACGGAATGCCATTGGTGTTGTCTGTGCAAGTTAAAGCATCAAGTCTAAGCCCAGAGGCGTTTAGAGTGATCAGCAAGAATGGCGTTCACTCGACACCAAACTGTGCAACTCTGGAACCCGCCACAGAATCTAATGAATTGCACACCATTCTTCTGGCTGGTCCCATTGCTGACCCGAATGATCTTCCAGACAGAGTGGAAATTATTGGAGCGGTTGAAGATATCAACGGGAACTCTCTCACAGGTTTAGTATCACCCACCGTCATTGTAGGATCGTCTGCTGGGCCAGCTCTCATCAATGCTTACCTGTTCAACCAAGTAGGTGGCCCTGCGGGATCCTCGCCAAGAGCGCTCCAACTCGTTTGGAATGGCGGTGTCACAGGGCCTGGTGGTGGAGATCTTGGTGAAGCCGAATTAAATGCTATTCAGCTGATAGACTGTGATGGGAACCGGCATGCACCCCTTGGGTTTGATGATCTCGGAGACGGAGACAACTATGTCGAACTCTATATCCCCGAGGGTATCGTGGTAAACCGGATCGAGGTAGACGCAAACTTCTTTTATGATCCTGCCAATTTTCCTAACCAATTCACATCAGTGCAAGTTACAAGTCTACTTCCCCCTGCCCAAGCGGTAGAATTGCAATATGATCTTTCAGGTGCAGGTTTTAATAGCGTTCAATTTCTCGGCACTCCGGCTCTTCCTTATCGCATTTTCGTTAGTTCCGATCTTAAAAACTGGAATTGTATAGGTTGTGCCACCGCAGATCCAGATACAGGTGCATTTTTCTTCGAGCACGAGCGCGAGTTTGAGCAAAAAGGTTTCTATCGAGCCACTCCCTGATCTTTAGGTCGTCCTCACCATAGCGACCATCCTTCCTGTTAATATGGCACCGAATCCGAAGATCGGCGCAACCGTTCTTCTACCCCTCTTTTTGCTCTTTGAGCTGATCTCTCACATCGCCACCATCCGGCAGGGCTGCCCAAGCGTTCCGTATCGACGGCGCCCAGGCCGCCTACCTAGATGCGCCTGCACTGGAAATAATCGCAACGGAGAACAAGGCGTAGGATGACTTCGACGTTTTCTCTAAAATGTGCAACTTTCCCCCGGATAAAGGTTTATAACGGAAATGAGATATTGTTGCCTCACCTTCTTAATCTACTTCCTTTTATTTCTCGTCCCCCTTTTCGCTAATACCGGCAGCATCGCTAACACCGGCATCATGTTCGTCGATGAGGTCTACGGCAGCCAACGCACCGAGGGCATCCAATATGGCACTGGTTCCACCGGCAACCCCGCCAACGGCTCCATTGATCTCTGTCTAGATATTTACGAACCCACTGGAACAGACCTCCCCGAAAAGCGCCCCGCCATGGTCTTCATTCATGGCGGTGGATTCATCTCTGGGGACAAGGGGGCGATCACCATTCGTAATCTCTGTGAATCCTTTACCAAGCGCGGCTACGTCTGTGCTTCCATCCAATATCGGCTCGTAGTCGATCGCCCCACCTATGAAGCTGGCCCCGCCTCCGACCTCAGCGCCCTCTTTCGATCCATAAATGCCGCATCCCAAGACGCCGCCAAAGCCATTCGTTGGCTCCGTCAGAACGCCGCCACCTACCACATCGATCCCACGCGCATTGGGATTGGCGGGAGTTCCGCCGGCGCCATCACCTCCCTCTATACCGCCTCGCAAGAAGCCGCCACCATCGGTCCGGACGCGGAAGTCGGAGTCGTCATCGATCTATGGGGCGCCATGTATGGAGCCGAGTCTCTTGTAGACGCCGGGGATCCTGCGATCTTCATCGTCCACGGCACAGATGATCCCACCGTTGCCTACAGCGAAACAGCTAACCTCGTCGCCCATCTCGACAGCATCAGTCATCCCTACCAACTCTACCCCATCGCCGGAGCAGGCCACGGCCCCTGGGCCCAGTTTAATAATGATGTCGTCGACGGCAAAACCATCTTTCAACACAGTGTGGAATTCGCCTTCGAGCACCTCAAGCTCATCGAGCTCCACCCCGCCGGACAGGCACAAAGCAACCAGCCGACCCTCAGCGTAAACCTCAGCACCAATCAACTATCCCTGACCTTCTCCAGCTACCATGGCTTTCAATACCTCATTCAATCCAGTGAGGATCTAAAAACTTGGACAACTGAAAACCCCACCTCTCCCCTATCAGGGACAGGTAGTCCACTTTTTTTCACCGCCCCCATGAGCGCCACAAAACAATTCTACCGCCTAGGAATCCTTCCCAGTTTTTAAAAAATAAAGAACAAGACTTTGCTGGTAATCCTTCGGATGCCAGAATCCAGGCGGTTCCCCCAAAAATCACATCACTGATGACTTGCCGTATTTTCCTGCTGTTTACGATTATCTCTTTTGCCAGCTTGGGCGCAGTTGAAAAACCCAATGTACTTTGGATTGTTGTTGACGACATGTCCGCCAATTTTTCGTGTTACGGTGAAGAGGCAATCATCACTCCAGAGGTGGATCGTCTCGCTTCCGAGGGGATGATGTTTACACGAGCCTATGCAACATCACCTGTATGCTCGACCTTTCGCTCTGCTCTCATTACCGGGATGTATCAGACCACTATTGGTGCACACCACCATCGGAGTGGCCGGGGGAAACATCGCATCCAACTCCCCAGCGGTGTTCGTCCGATCCCACAGTATTTTCAGGAAGCGGGCTACTGGACCTGTAATGGAAGCGGCCTGGCTAAGCTCGATTTCCGGAGTAATCCCAGTCAACGTGCGCGTGCCGGAAAGACCGACTACAATTTTGATTGGGATAAAACAATGTATGACAGTAACGACTGGTCCGGGAGAAAAGACGGGCAGCCTTTTTTTATGCAGGTTCAGCTACACGGAGGTAAGCTGAGGGGCGCATCCGTTGAAGCCAATGAGGCATTAGCACTGCGAGCCAAAAAAGAACTGGGTAGCGCTATCGATCCAGCCACGATCGAACTACCTCCACATTATCCTCGAGATTCCGTCCTGTTAAAAGACTGGTCGACCTACCTCGACAGTGTGCGGATCACCGACCGCCATGTCGGTCGCGTCATCGAGCGCTTAAAAAAAGAGGGGATACTCGAAAACACACTCATCGTATTTTTCACCGATCACGGCATTAGTCATGCCCGCGGCAAGCAATTTCTCTATGACGAAGGAACCCACATCCCGCTTATTCTGCGTGGCCCGGGTATCCCCAAAGGCAAGTCACGAAAGGATCTAGTCGAGCATATTGACATTGCGGCGCTCTCCCTTGCGGCGGCGGGAATTCGTATCCCTGATGGCATGCAAGGACGGAATATCCTCGCAAAGGAGTATACACAGCGCGAGACAGTCTTCGCCGCGCGCGACCGTTGCGGTGAAGCGGTTGATAGGATTCGTTCGGTAAGAAACGAGGATTATCTGTACATTCGCAACTTTTACCCTCGCAGACCGCTACTCCAACCCAGCCAATACAAAGATAGCAAGATCATCGTGAAACGTCTGCGTGAACTAAATCAGGAAGGCTCTCTCAGCGATCTGTCTCGGCGCATTCTCTTCGCCCCGGAGCGACCCAATGAGGAGCTTTACGACTATAAAAACGACCCATGGCAACTCAACAATCTAGCCGACAATCCCAAACACGCCAAGGTCTTACTCGAACTACGCGGGCGACTGAGTCAGTGGATTGAGGAAAGCAAAGATCCTGGCTCTGAATCTCCGGAGGTATATGTCCAGGAGATGGCAGATGAATTGAGCTTCATTAAGCGTGATTCACCTCGCCACGAAACATTTCGCAAAAATGCAGCAATGTATAAACAATGGGCAAGCGATGGGAAATAGGCTGAATCACCCAGTAAGACCCAGGCAGAACAAGACTGAGATAACGGCTACCGGCTCGTAAGTGCACTCAAGCGTTCGCTCGATAATTGAACTCATGAAACTTTCTAAACACATCCTTAAGGCCTTGATCGCTGGCGCCGCCCTGCTCGCCCTTCCAGTCTCTGCTGCCGAGCCAAGCGTTCCGGATTTCTCAAAAGGCATGCCCGGTGTGAATCTGGAGAAGAACGAGAAGGTCAACGGCAATGAGACCTTTCAACTCAAGACGGCTCTCAGCTCCAAGGAGTTCTCCACCACCCTGATTAAGTTCCTCGGACCGGGATGGGGCGTACGAAAGCTCAACCGAGAGGAGATGATTCTCGCGGCCAACAAAGGGAGAACTTCAAATGCCACAGTCAACCTTGCCGTATACAAGAGTGCCAAAGTTCCCGGGGTTAATATTCGCGTCATCCATCTCGAGTATAAGGAAGGCAATCGGGGCCCAAGCGTCGAGATTGCCGTGATCCGGGAAGAGGAGGACTAGCAACTCGATCGCTTCCGCAAAGAAGTTCTCGCTAGGGAGCGAACAAGGCGCTGGACGCCAAGACCTGACTCGCCCCGAGTCCGGAAGCACCATGAAACTTTCGACTATTCGCCTGCAGTCAGATCGGACCTGGTTCAGCTACGACGTTCGCCCGGAGAATTTTCACCGTGATTTCATCCTTGCTTCACGCAAGCTTCACATTCGACGTTTATCAATAAACTAATGAACCCAGCTAATGTATTAACGAGCTTTGTAATTTTGACACTTGCAACGACCCTTCTTGCCGGTTGCGGTAACGATGACTGGAAGACCACCGATGAAGTGGAGGTTCTCAGCGAATCTAAATCACCCGACGGAAAATACATCGTGACTGTCTTCTCTTGCTCCGGTGGCGGAGCGGCAGGCTACACCTACAGCAACGTTAATCTGCGAGAAGCTTCGGAGCCGCTCGACCAGAGAGATTTTCTCCTGGGCGAACATCTGTGGAACAGCTTTTCGGACATCACAGTGAATTGGGAGGACCCGGTAAATCTTGAAGTAACCTACCGATGGGCTGATGATCATCCCGACTATAAGACCATGAATGAAAGGACAGTTTTGAAAAAGGGGAATGTGAAGATTAGCTATGTCCTTTTGCCAACCGATTGATCACGACAGTCGGAGGCCCCCAACAAGACATCGAAGCGAAATGAAAAATACCGAATGCCCCAAGTGCGGTTCGAAGGAGATCTTCCGCGGAGCTGAGCACGGCCGTAGTGGATGTAATAATGAATTCATTCGAATAGCGTACATGACCAAAGTTGAATTAATCCACTACGTGTGCGGTGATTGCGGCTACACCGAGAGCTACATCGAAGACCCTAAAGGCTTGGGGGCGATCAGGAAAAAGTTTGCTCGATTGCAATGACACTGGATTTCCACCGGACAAGCCGAATAAGGCGGTGCTGGACAACCGGCTACCCGCTTCGAGTAGCTTAGACTAATAATGCCTTTAACATTTAATCCGCAGTCGAAGGGGCGCCGCCGTTAGCCGGTGCCAGACCTTGGGCATTCGCCCAACAAGACTTAGGCCAAGATTGGCGCAAACTTTTACATCAACTTTACAACGCCGCAGGGAATTCCTGTTTGTATATTGGGAATGATACGAAACACAACGATTGCAGGATTCTTACTTCTCGTCACTTTGGGCCAACTTGCCGCCGGACCGAAGTCAGCACCAAGTCCCTCGCCGACACATTTCGGTTCATACCAAGAGCTGGACGATTGGGCGAAAGATTGTTTCGGTGGCGGCTGGTGCACGAAGTTCACAACCCGATGGAACGCAAAGGATATCGAACTTTGCTACACGATCAGGACGTTCACGTCTGGCGTAGCTACAACCGAAGTGACATTCTGGCAGCCAGACCAGAAGGGGGGTTGGAGCAAAACGGTGGGAACAGGAATCATGACAGAGGAAATCAAAGTATCCGTGTCACCAGGAGGCGCCACTTTGAACGCTTACGACTCTGCGACCAAATCATGGATTCAGTGGATGTCCATTGCGACTCCATTGCTATGCAGGGAACAATTTCCCCGCCCATAAGCGGCTCGAGAGAACAAGCGGGTGCCACCAACAAGCCACCCGACACGAATTCAGCGGCGTCACGATAAGCACACACCTAGCCATGAACACGAGGCGGCGCGTCGGGTAGTCTGCGGCAGCACTCAAACGTTCTGCTAAAAATTGAAAGATGGCGGTTCCCACATCCGCAGTTGCAGAATGTCAAAATTTATACCCACCATCCTCATTCCCCGGTGGGCTGCAGTGGCGCTTACCATGGCTGGTTCAGCTACCACGCTCACCAAAATATTTGAGTCCTCTCCGGTATTCGATTAAGGCGACAAGTCTGCTAAAAGAGACCGAGTGCCGAGGAGAATGAAAGGACGGTGGGCTCACCTCCTTTGATGAGATTTTTGCCGATTTTTGAGTCGGGGAAGTTGGCGATAAGAGTGGCGAGGGAATGGGTCTTGGCATCGGCGATTTGGATGGTGCCTTTGAGAGCCTTGCCGCCCCAGGGGTCGTGGTAGGTAATTTCAAACGAGGTGGCGTTGGCGGGGAGTTTTTCGGGGAGGCCGGTGAGGACCACGTAGTGACGTTTGACGCTAAGCCAGCCTTTGATTTGGGAGCTGGGAATGCGCCGGTAGGCCATCCGGCGGATGCTGATGATGGGGGGGAACCCTTTGTTGAGGGACTTGGCGAGGGAGCGGTGGGTGCGTTGGAGAAGGTCCGGAGAAGATTGGCGGCTTGCGCGAAAGAGAGTTTTGAATTTCACCGTTCCCATCCACCAGGAGGTGCGCATTTCGTTGGCCATGTCGGCGAGGTCTGCTCCGCTGATTCCGGCGCGGGGGTTCCAGCGGGCTTTTGTTTTATCGAGCCGGGAGGCTTTGTTGGCGTGGCCTTTGATGATGGCGATGATTTT
>JAKMEV010000059.1:0-6150 GCA_022425785.1 Akkermansiaceae bacterium
ACCATGGTTTGGCGATGGGGAGCCATGGTTTGCTTGGTAAGCAGAATGTCTACGAGCAGAGCATGAAGTGCCCACTCATCATCAAAGGTCCGGGCATTCCGAAAGGGAAGTCAACTGAAGCGATGACTTATGTGCATGATCTCAATGCTACGGTGTGCGGTTTTTCGAGGATCTCGATTCCGGAGAAGAGTGATGCCCGGGATTTGGGGCCCTTGATTCGTGGGGAGATTGAGAATGTTCACGAGGAAGTCTTTTTGCCCTTTCAGAATAACCAACGTACGGTCCGTGATGAACGATGGAAGTTGCATGTCTATCCCTTGATCAATCATCGGCTTCTGTTTGACCTGAAAAAGGATCCTCACGAAACGAACAATCTCGCGGAGAAGCCGGAGCATGCGGGAAAACTGAGGGAAATGATGGCGATGATGGAAAAGAACCGAAAATCCCACGGTGACCGCTATCCGCTCTCAGTGGAAAATCCCAAGCCCAAGGAGGCAATTTACGATAATGCCAAACGGACTTTGGATATCTGGCAGCCAAAGTGGATTCGCGACAAGTATTTCGGTGGGCGAAGCCAGACCAATCACGGGAAGAAGTGAGAGCATCGGATTCCCGGTATCGACAGGGCGTCTGTGAATGGGCATGCTTATGGGGATGAATGAATGGTTTTCCTACGTCGATCTGGCGGTCTTGATTGGCTATCTCCTGATCACAACGGTGATCGGCCACTATATGAGTGGGAAACAGTCGACGATCTCGGATTTTTTTGCAGGAGGGAAATCGCTGCCCTGGTGGGCCGTTTGTGGGTCGATCATCGCTACCGAGATCAGCGGAGTGACCTTCATTGGAGTCCCGGGCGGGGTTTTGGCGGCGAGCGGGAACTTTACTTACATGCTTTGGGGAATTGGCTCCATCATGGGTCGGGTTGTTGTGGGAATGGTCTTTGTGAAGGTCTTTTACGAAGATGAAATCTACAGTCCCTATGACTATATGGGACGTCGGATTAAGCCTGAACTCAAGAAGTTGGCCACCGTCTTTTTCACAATTGGCTCGATCCTAGGACAGAGTGTGCGGGTTTTGGTAGCGGCGATTCCATTGAGAGTGGTGACTGGCTTGGGATTCGAGGAATGTATTTTGATTATTGGGCTTTTCGCCATCGGCTGGACCCTGATGGGAGGAATGAGAACGGTGATCTGGACCGATGTGATGCAATTCGGTCTATTTGCCGTGGGAGGATTGGTCACTTTGCTGTGGATCACCAATTCCATCGACGGAGGGTGGAGTGCTCTTTGGGAAGTGGCCAGAGATGGCGGGAAGACCAAAATGTGGAATGGAGAATTTGGTTTGTCGCAGCAATTCCAGTTCACCTTCTGGGTCGCGATCATCGCCGTGCCATTTCAAAATCTTACCGCCTTCGGGGTCGACCAATTGAATGCGCAACGAATGTTTTGTTGCCGGAATGCAAGCGATGCAAAAAAAGCCATCATCTGGAGCTCTTTGGGACAAGCTCTTACCTACTTGATGCTCTTGGTGGGAGCTGCTCTTTTTGCGTTTTATTACATGAACCCTCCGGAGGGAGATGTTGCAGCCAAGTTGGCATTTAAGAGTGGTGGTGAATTGACCACTCTTGCTCAAGGAGGCACGCCTGTGAAATCCGATATGGTCTTTCCAATTTGGATTGTGACCGAGTTACCCCAAGGCCTCAAAGGTTTAATCCTTGCTGGGGTCTTTGCGGCGGCGATTTCAAGTCTGGATTCCATTCTTGCAGCGCTGAGTCAAACGACAATTTCCCTCCTCTATCATCCTGAAAATAATCCCTCCCTGAATCAGACGGTCCTGGTGAAGAAGTCAAGGCAATGGGTTGTGATCTGGGGTGTGTTGCTGACCGGGTTTACTTTCCTGATGAGTTATGTGCATAGCTCTCTTCAAATCAATGTGTTACCTCTAGCGTTTGGTATGACTAGTTACACGATGGGGCCCTTGTTAGGAATGTTTCTATGTGCCTTAATCGGGAAGGGGAGCTACCGGGGAATATTAATTGGAGCGATCATTTCCTTTTTGATGACGATGTTCTTGAGGATGGACGTTTGGATTCTGTTCGAAAAAGCAGGCATGAATATTCAATGGCTGGCGAATCTACCGTCTTATTATTTATCTGAAAGTGGTGATGTTAAAATGTCTATAGCATCACATTGGATGTGGCCTGTTGGTACTATTTTAACCTTCTTTGGAGGACAGATTGGGGCTCGTGTGAAGGGTGATTAAGAAGGCTTAAAAAATTGCCGGAGGATAAAAAAATTTCAAAAAAACGTGGAACACCCGTGGAAAAAAATGGGAGCAACTATGAATATTTTTTTCCCTCAAAAATGGTTCCCAAAATAGGCCCAATCGAAGCATGATCTCCCCATCGAAGCGGCAGCCCCCGACCCTCTTCGATCTAATTAAATTTTGGTAATAACCCCAATCAATAGATCACAAATAATGACGACTCATGCAGGAGGAGAAAATGATTATGACTCAGACAATTCAAACAACAATCCCGCGGGCGGCGACTCGCAGACCTGGGAAAAGGTCAAGGCAAAACTCAGCGAGTATTTAAGTGCCGATGCATTTACGCGTTGGTTTAAAAATGCCGAGCTTATTGAGACAGATGGAGCAGAAGGTGTCATCGGCGTGCAGTCGGACATGCAGCAGATCTGGATCGAGACAAATTACTTAGACGAACTCCGCGCGGCTTTCGCCGAGGGAGCCGGCATTCACTGCACTCCTCGAGTGACGGTGTTTGGTCAAGAGGTTGTTACTCAACCACAGAAGCCTTCCAAAATAGCCGCAAGAGGTCCGGGCAAGGGCAGCGGCCAAGTCAAGGTGGTAGCACCTGATGAGAAGAATCCCGCCTTTGAGCGGCGTCTCAAGAAGATGGGTATTAATCCGGAGTTCGATTTTGCGAGCTTCGTAGTTGGCGACAATAGCCAGTTTGCTCACGCAGCTTGTTCCGCAGTGGCTCATCGTGAAGGACGGAGCTTCAATCCGCTCTTCATTCACGGGCGGGCCGGACTTGGAAAGACCCACCTGATGTCGGCGATTGCCCAGCAATTGTTGATTAACGACCCGAAGGCCAAGATTGTCTTCCTGACGGCGGAACAATTTGCCAATGAATTCATCGAGGCTGTTCGGAAAGGGAATCTTGATGCCTTCCGGAAATCCTACCGCAGTGCCGATGTCATGCTCATTGACGACATTCAGTTTCTGGCGGGGAAAGAGCGGACACAGGACGAATTCTTCCACACCTTCAGCACCCTTCTTAATACACAGACCCAGGTGGTTCTTACCTGTGACTGTCCGGCACCGGAAATCCAGACTCTGGAGCCCCGCCTGATCAGCCGTTTTGAAAGTGGTCTCACCGTGGAACTCCAGCCTCCGGGCTTTGAAACCCGCGTTGCGATTCTTCGCCGCAAGATGGAGCAGTGGAACGTGGAGCTCGAAAACGGCGTGGTGTGCCACATCGCCAACCTAATCAAGAGCAATGTGCGCCGCCTCGAAGGAGCGCTGACCCGAGTGGCCAGCTATAGTTTCCTCTCATCCGAGGAAATGACCATCTCCAAGACCGATGATCTTCTCGGAGACCTGATTCGGGACGAAAATACCCAGCAGATCACCGTGGATCAAATCCAGAAAATGGTGGTGGATTACTACGATCTGAACCTCTCGGATATGAGCAGTCGTCGTCGTCCCAGCAGTATCGCCTTCCCTCGACAGGTGGCGATGTTCCTCTCCCGGAAGCTTACCAAGCTCTCGTTGGTGGAAATTGGGGAGTGTTTTGGCCGCCGGGATCACGGAACCGTCATTCACGCCTGTAAGAAGGTGAATCACGAGATGGAACTCAATCCCGAGGTAAAAGGGGCCGTTGAGAAGCTGATTGCAGCTCTTCAGCGCTAAATACTACTCGATTGTGAAGGAAATACTCTTGCCAAGGCGAGATGAGGTGGGCAGCTTCATTTCAGCCCACAGGGGCGTTTTTATTTATGAAGTTTCGCATCTCTAAGGAGGCTTTTTTGGATGGACTGCAGCAAGTGCAGCATGTGGTGAGCACCCGCACCACGCTTCCTATTCTCTCAAATGTACTCATCGAAGCCGATGACGAAGGTCTGCGTCTCACGACGACGGATCTCGATGTCGGAGTCAGTGGGGTAGTGAAAGCCGAGGTTTCCAAGCCCGGGTCTACCACGCTGCCGGTGAAACGCTTGGCGAATATCATTCGTGAACTGCCTTCAGCTGAGATTGAAGTTTCGGTTGATGGAAAGAATATTGCCTCGATCAAAAGCGGCCCCTCATTCTTTAAAATCATCGGTCTTCCCGATAATGAATTTCCACCGCTGGCCGACTTCCACGATGCCAAGGAATATAAGATCTCGCAGGCGCTTCTGCGCAATGGCCTTAAGAAAACTTCTTATGCGATTTCGACTGACGAAACCCGCTACGTGCTCAACGGAATCTTCACTTCCTTTAAGGAGGGTAAATTGACTCTCGTTGCCACCGATGGTCGGCGCTTGGCGATGGTGGAAAATGACTTGGAGTTTCCGTCCAGCCACGAGACCGATTTCATCGTGCCAACCAAGGCGATTCAGGAACTTCAGCGTCACATTGGCACCGAGGGGGACATCATGCTCCGCCTCTCCGACAATCAAGTGTGTTTCGAAGTGGGTAGCTCGATCATCGTGAGCAAGCTTATCGAAGGAAACTACCCGAATTACCGTCAGGTCATTCCTGGCGAGTCGAAAGAACGCCTCACGCTGAGCCGCGAGCAACTTCTCGAAACGACCCGCCGGGTCTCTCTCCTTTCCTCTGAAAAGTCCAACTCGGTTAAAATGACCTTCGGACTAAACCAAGTCGATGTCATGGCAAATAGCCCGGACATCGGTGAGGCGAATGAGTCGATCGAGGTGAAGTATGAGGGCAAAGAATTCTCTATCGCCTTCAACCCTGAATTCCTAATGGCCCCCTTGAAGAGCCTGGAGGAAGAATTTGTGCATCTCGATCTCATCGATGAAATGAGCCCGGGGGTTCTTCGCACCGAAGATGCTTTCCTCTACGTCCTCATGCCGATGCGCGTGACTTCGTAAGGGAGCCCTGGCTCTCTCGACGCTTGAGCTGGGTATGTTGGGGTTATTTTACCTCGGTGTCCCTCTGGACACGTCGCAAATTTCCGCGTCCCCTCTGAATGGTATCGACGCTACGCGCTTTGGTAGTGCGCAATGAGCTCAGTAGCCATTTGCTCAAAGTCTACTTGATTGGACGAGGAAGGAGTCAAAGTTTTTTCCGGTGTCTGGTAAACCGACTCCTCTGAGCCGGGACGGCGGTAGACGAGGTCGTAGTGATCGAGGAGGATGGACTGGAGGAATTCGGACCAGTTTTCCTGATCGATCAATCTGTTCCACTTTTCGATGCGTTCCTTCCCGCGAAGTCGGGCCAGACCGCTGATGGTGCTTTTCAGGAGTGCCTGGTCTTGCACGAAGTGGGCGTATTCCCGGGTGAGAAGTTGCACTCTCTCCTTGATGGGGAGGTCGAGGAGAATGACGCGAGCCTTGCCGAGTCGTCGCCAAAGTGCGGGCGGACATTGTAGTCGTCCGATGCGGTTGGATTCGGCCTCGGTGAAGACGGGACGCCCGTGGTCGTATTTATGGAACTCGTGCCAGAGTTCGGATTCGAATCGTTTTTGATTGGGTTGGGCCGAGTCGGGCGAAGTTCCGAGAATGGATCCGCGATGATTGGCAATCCCTTCCAGGTCGAGAATTTTGGCCCCTTGTTTTTAAAACACGTGCAAAATAAGAGTTTTTCCGCAGCCGGTGAGGCCTCCAAGAACGATGAGCTCCGGCCCCGGGAGACCAAAGGTGTTTTCTAGGTCATCCATGAGCCATTTGCGCCATGATTTGTATCCTTGGTTGAGAATGCGCGCGCGCCACCCGATGGCGCGGAAGATGACCGCCATGGAATTGGACCGGAGATTGCCCCGCCAGCAATAGATGAGTGGAGCGAAGTCCCGTGGGTGATCGGCGAGAGTGGTTGAGAGGTGACGATGTACGTTGGCGGTGATTAGGGTCGCACCGAGGCGTCGGGCTTCATAGGGGCTTTGGCTGTGAAGCAAGCCAACCT